>CBIHRH010000001.1:0-32274 GCA_966212365.1 uncultured Emticicia sp.
AAGTCTTAAAAATAGTGGTAAAGCCTTTACCAAAACTCCCTAAATGGCATTCAGACAAAGGCAAACCGGGTTGGTTTTTTGTTGATGAGATATTGTTTAATTAATTGAGTGATTGAGCGAATTAGTGATTGAGTGATTAGAATTTTAATTTTCGGCTAACCTGAATAAAATTTGTCATAGTATTCAATTAATAGATAAATTCGTATTTAAATAATCACTAATTCACTAAATCACTCATTTCCCATGCAAATCTCCCGACGTTCGTTCTTACTTGCAGGCATTGGCTTCCTGGCTTTTACAATGAAAAAGCCACAGGTCATGACTATCAATGGCTGGATAGATGCTTCAAAAATGGGCAAAACCCTGGTACATGAGCATTTCTTAGTAGACTTTATCGGTGCAGATAAAACCAATACCAATCGTTGGGATAAAGAAAAAGTGATTGCCAAGGTGCTACCTTATCTGATGGAAGTAAAAGCATTAGGTATAAAAACCATTTTTGACTGTACGCCAAACTTTCTGGGCAGAGATGTGGAATTGCTGAAATTATTATCCCAAAGAAGCGGCTTGCAATTATTAACAAATACTGGCTATTATGGTGCCAGAAACAATAAATTTCTTCCACAATGGGCTCATACAGAAACCGCTGAGCAATTAGCTGATAGATGGATAAAAGAATTTAAAAGCGGCATTGATGGTACTAACGTAAAACCGGGATTCATCAAAATAGGAATAGATAGTGCTAAAAACCTGTCAGATATTCATCAGAAATTAGTAAAAGCTGCAGGACTTACTCACCTGGCTACAGGTCTTACCATCTGCTCACATACAGGGCCTGCCAATTCTGCGTTTGAGGAAATAGAAATACTGAAAAGTATAGGCGTAAGCCCCTCCGCATTCGTATGGGTACACGCACAATCTGAAAGCAATAAAGCCGAACATACCAAGGTTGCCCGTATGAACACATGGGTAGGCTTAGATGGCATAGGCTGGGGAGATTTCCAAACCTATGCCGATTCTATTGACTTGATGAAGTCGAATGGGGTATTGAATCGCCTTCTGATTTCTCATGATTCCGGATGGTTTGCACCTGAAGACCCTAATGGCAATATTTTTAAAGATTATACCAATATTTTCAAAGAAGTAATGCCTTTATTGAAACAGAAAGGATTTACCGATGCTGATTTTGAACAGATTTTAGTGCGTAATCCGGCTGAGGCATTTGCTATTAGAGTCAGAAAAACTTGATTCTTCTAACCTAATGGGTAAAGCTAAAATATATTATCCCGATTGGGCGCCCCCTACGGGATATTAAACCAAAAGAAGTTAATTTATCTACCGATATATCGTTCCTCTGAGACTTAAAAATATCCCTTAGGGATGCTATATTGGTAGGAAAAAATAACATATTTAGCACGAAGTCCCGTAGGGACGATATATCAATGCCTTTAAATCTATTTCATCCAACGAATAATTTTCCTATCAATACCCCACCGCTTTATCTTTCTTAAATGGCTTGCCAGACCATGCTTTTTGCTGCGTCCATTCTGCATCAGCATCTGCCCAGAAAGAATCAGTGGCGGGTAATCCCAAAGGCAGGAAACCCAATGTTGTCAGATACATGCTACCCGCATTAGAATAAGAGTCAGCTATACTTGGTTGATGCCCTGCAAAACCTAAACTTAGCCAACCTGCTTTATCAAAAACACCCTCTTGCCCAAACATGCGCTTCATAACTGCCGTCAAAGCACATCTTACTTGTGCAGAACTAACCCCCTCAGGCAATTGATGTAAAAGTGCTGTATGGGTCAAAGCCTGAAAAGCGCCTAAACGATAAGTAATACTTCGTCCAAAAGGAGGAAAGCTACCCTCAGGGGAAATTAATCGCTCCAGAAAATCAGCCTGTCGCTGCATTCTTTTTACTGCTTTGGTATATTGGTCTTCTAAGTTTTGATTTTTCTTATCAGGTGATTTTCTTTGATGGACTTTCAACATAGTATCCAGTACATCAACAATCATCGGATGAATGACAAATGAATTGTAATAATCCATATGAAAGACCTCTCCGTCTTTAAACCAGCCATCGCCTATATACCAGTCCTCAATTTTTCTCAATCCAAATTCAATCCTGAAACGGTCAGCCTCTTCTCCAATAAACAATAAAAATACTTCAACAATGGCAGCAAATAGCAACCAGTTATTGTTTGGCGGAACAACCCTTCTCAATAGCCTGAACTCTTCTATTACGCGTTTTTTTGTAGTTTCATCTAAAGGTTTCCATAAAGCATCTGGTGCTTTCAGAAAACTCTGGGCTAAAAACGCTGCATCAACTAAAGTTTGCCCCTCTTTTCTCCACAACATATAATCCGGGTTAGCAGGATCAACACTATTCTCAATGCTTTTGAGCGCATAACTCCTTAACTGTTTGCGGAGTTTTCCTTCTTCTGAATTATCATCGGGCAAAGCCAACCAGGGAGCAACACCTACCATCGTGCGGGCAAATCCTTCCAGATAAGCAACTTTCGCATTTCGGTTATCCCAGATAGGGCTCAATTCTACCTGCCAGTTTTTCTGTAAGGTACTTTCGCTTAAATTTTTTAAGACAGGCTCTGCAATTTTATAGAGGAGTTTTGCCCAGTAAAGGCGGGTATCGTCTTGTGTAGAGATAGTTTTGGCGCTTAGTTGAGAAGGGGCTGCAACAACGACAAGCCCTGCCAATGTGTTTTTTTGAATAAAGTCTCTGCGGTTCATGGTTAAGGCATAATTTTCCGCGAATTTAGACTGAAAATCACTTGCAAACAATGGTGATGCTACATAAAACCGGAAAATTATGCTGAAGCCTCTCTTTAATTGGTTATCTCAATTTCATCTCCATGTTTATTCAGGAAATGGAATTCAGTAATACCAATAGAAGAATCTTTAGTGAGTTTTACCCAGGTACGGTATTTAAAGAACCATTGCATTTGTTTAGAAATGATTCCTTCACGATAATAAGCGTACACAAATGGGTGAAGAATAATGCTTATACCGCTCTCATTTTGTTTGGAGAGAATATAATCAAGGTTATTTTCAATCAAATCGGTAATCACGATACTTGCCTGAATAGTTCCGGTACCACCACAGGTAGGGCAGGTCTCACGGGTTACGATATTCATTTCAGGGCGTACACGCTGGCGGGTAATCTGTAATAATCCGAATTTAGAGATAGGTAGAATCGTATATTTCGACCTGTCACCCTTCATTTCTTCTTTCATTGCTTCCTGAATCAAACGACGGTTCTCGTTTTTCTTCATATCAATGAAATCGATTACTATGATACCGCCCATATCGCGCATGCGCAACTGACGGGCAATCTCTTTGGCTGCTTCTAAGTTAACTGTGAGTGCTGTAGATTCCTGATCACTCTCCTGCGTAGATTTATTCCCACTATTGACATCAATCACATGGAGCGCTTCGGTATGCTCAATAATCAGATAACCACCGCCAGACAAACTAACCGAACGGCCAAAAAGCGATTTGATTTGTTTTTCTATTCCATACTGTTCAAAAAGCTTGTTTTTTCCGGTATGAAGCTTTAAAATTTTTTCTTTATCAGGGGCAATGGTATGTAAAAAGCTCTTGACTCCGTCAAAGTTTTCTTTTGAATCTACATAAATATTGTCGAAATCGTCATTCAACATATCTCGCAGAATCGAAGAGGCTCTGTCCATTTCGCTAATGATGCGGTCGCGAGGCTTGGCATCACGCAGGGTTTTCATACCCGATTCCCACTTATCAACACAAAAATCAATATCTCTTTTTAACTCATCTAAATCCTTACTTTCTGCCACCGTTCTTACAATCACACCGAAGTTTTCAGGTTTGATAGAAGACACTAACTTGTGTAAACGCTGACGCTCTTGTTTATTGGTGATTTTCTTAGAGATATTCACCGAAGTGCCAAACGGTACCAACACAATATTACGCCCTGCAATAGATATATCGCAAGACAAACGTGGTCCTTTGGTAGAAATATGTTCTTTTACAACCTGTAACAGAATAGGCGTATTCTTGGTAACAACGTCGTTTATCTTACCTAATTTATCTATATCCTTTTCTAGCTGAAAACCTTTTAAACGAAGATTGACCGGACGTTTAGCGATAACGTCTTTAACAAACTTACTGAGAGAATTGTAAGAAATGATTTCGTTGTAGTGCAGAAATCCGTCTTTGTCGTAGCCAACGTCTACAAAGGCAGCATTGTTACCCTGTACGACTTTCTTAACTACACCCAAATAGATATCTCCGACGGAAAACTGATGCTCCGTCTCATCAAAGTGATACTCAAGCAGCCTTTTGTCTTGTACGAGGGCTATTCTATCACCTTTCTGTGTGGTACTGATATATAATTCGTTGCTCAAATCTGAGGTAGAATCAAGAGGTTAGATATTGTTTTGGCTAAATTGATGGTATATTAATAGCCATAAGTGCAACAGTTCGGAACTTATGGCTATCATATATTAAGAAAGATTATTTTTTCTTATGACGATTTTTTCTAAGACGTTTCTTTCTTTTGTGAGTCGACATCTTGTGTCTTTTTCTTTTCTTTCCGCAAGGCATAATTGTAATTGATTATAAACCCCTAATCCGTAAGAGGCATTTAATAAAAATTATTTCTGTATATTTCCCCTATTCTTTAACAGGTAGGGCGACCGTCGCCCGGTCTTTTTATCGAACCGCAAAGTTAATGAATTATTTTATACTCTCCAAAGTCTTGTTGAGTTCTTCTAATAAAGTCGGTTCTTTTACTTTTTGTTTCAAATCAAGCAGTATTTTTTTTGCCTGCTCTTTTTCGCCTAATTCCAACAGGCTATAGCCTAATCCAAACTGTGCATTTACATTGTTCGGATTGATTCTCAACACTTGTCTGAAACGGTCAGCAGCTTTGGCATGCTGGTTCGATTGCATCGATAGTACCCCCATATTCATCAGAGCAGGCTCAAAGTTTGGTTCTTCTGCCAATACCTCTCTCAACATCGCAATGGCCTGCATTGGAGAGTCAGTCTGTACGTAAGTCATGGCTAAATTAGTCTTAGCCTGCAATTGTCTTGGACTTTTCTCCAATACTTTATTATACGCAGCCCGGGTTTTTCCTGCCAGATGTTCTACATTTTCAGGTTTTAAGGCCAATGTAAATGCTTGATAATAAGCATCTCCGGCTCTTAGCCAGTGGTCAGTAGTCGGTTGCGCTATGGCAATTTTTTCCACATATACCGCTGCGCTATCAAAACGGTTTGCTTTGGCAAATGCTTCTGCTATTTCGTTATAGACAGGTATTTTGTCAGAAGCAGCAGCTAATTTTTGTTTCAGTGCACCTATTTGTTTTTCCTCTTCCGGCGAAAGTTTCGGTGCCTGTGTAGTTATATCTCCTTTGGCGTTATTCGATGCAGAAGCCTTAGTATCAGCCACTTGGTCACGATTTGCTTTACCCTGGTTTTTTACAACTACTTTTGGTCGATAATAAAGAAAGCCCGTCAGGGCTATCGCTATTATAATTAATATTAATGAGTGTCGTTTCATAGTGAGTTTTTTAATCATGGATAGCGCAGTGCTATCCATGATCGGGCAATTAGCCCCATCGGGCAATGAGATTATTTCACGTTCGTTTTTACTTGTTCCGTAAATTCTTTGGCTGGTTTAAAGCCCGGAACAGAGTGAGCAGGAACGGTAACCGTAGTTTTAGCAGAAATGTTACGAGCTTTTTTCGCAGCTCTTCTTTTGTTTACAAAACTTCCGAAACCTCTAACATAGACAGCATCGCCTTGCGCTAATGTGTCTTTTACTGTGTCAAAAAATGCCTCAAGTGTAGATGATACACTTGCTTTGTCCACGCCAGTCTTGTCGGCAATAGCTGAAATTACTTCTGCTTTAGTCACGATCGTAACGTTTTTTTAAGAGTGATAATATGATTTTTTTTTACCAAGAATACTATTGAATTGAAAGGACGTAAAAAACTAATTTAGAAGCTCTCAAGTTTTATTAATTCAACATACCCAAACTCTTTGGTTTTATTTTGGGTTTGCAAAGATATAGGTTTTAAGAATACATTGCCAAAAAGATTTTAATATTTTTTTGCATAATCGCTTAATAATTAATGAGTTATGTGTTTTTTAATGGCAATTTAATATTTTCATAGAAGAAAAAATAAGAGATTATTAAGAAAACTTCAATAAAAATTGGAAAGACAAACGTTTTCCGAAGTACTTCAAAACTGGTATCATCGGAATAAAAGAGATTTACCCTGGAGAAATACCAAAGACCCATATAAGATTTGGTTATCGGAAGTAATCCTGCAGCAAACCCGTGTAGTGCAGGGCATGCCTTACTACAATAAATTTGTTGAAAAATACCCTACAATTATAGATTTGGCTAATGCCGATGAAAAAGATGTGCTACGCCTCTGGCAGGGTTTAGGCTATTATTCAAGGGCAAGAAATATGCACCAGACGGCTAAAATAATTGCTGGTGAATTGAATGGAGAATTCCCTGAAACTTATGCCGGATTGGTGAAATTAAAAGGGATTGGACCATATACAGCTGCCGCAATAGCTTCTTTTGCTTTTGATGAAAAAGTAGCCGTGGTAGATGGCAACGTATATAGAGTGTTGGCAAGGCTATTCGATGTGGAAACAGATATATCAAGCCATGAAGCAAAAAAAGTATTCAACGATTTAGCCAATGAATTGATTTCAGATAAAGCGCCGGGTACTCATAATCAGGCCATGATGGAGTTTGGCGCTACTTATTGCACTCCTTCCAACCCCGGCTGTATGTTCTGTATCTTTCATTACGATTGCGAGGCTAATGCGAAAGGGAAACAGGCAGTTTTGCCTGTAAAATCGAAGAAAGTAAAAGTAAGGAAACGCTATTTCGATTATTTCTTAATTGAACAATCAGGAAAACTGATGATGGCTAAGCGAGGAGCTAAAGATATATGGGAGGGGCTTTACGACTTTTATCTGGTAGAAAGTCAAGACAATTTGCTAGACATAGAAGCAACTGATAATGATTTTCTACTGGATATTTTGCCGTTATCTACCATCAAAAATACATCAGAAATCTACAAGCATGTGCTGACACACCAAACCATAGAAGTAAGATTCTGGCATATAGTAATCAATGAAAACAAGGGAATACAAATACCATTAGATTATGAGTTTTATACATGGGCAGAAGTAGAAAATTTACCCAAGCCTATTCTGATTGAGAAATATTTGAAAAAAAATCATCAAGAATTTCATTTGTAAGGTGTTGCTATGACTACCAATTCAGGCATTTTTAGAACTAACCATCCCTATTAATGAGTTCTGGAAATCAAACTTTATGATTTTTATTATTCAAATGGCTATGCTTAGCACTATAAACAAAGTAAATAATTATTCCAATCACGCTCCACACCAACAACCTTAGCCATGTAGCCTTATCCAGACTGAACATCAATACTACATTAAATAAAATACCCAGAGAAGCTATCAATGTTAAATACTTAAGCTTGAATGGCCTATGCAAATCAGGTTGCTTTCTCCTGAGAACCAATACAGCCGCACATATCATGGCAAAAGCAAATAATGTCCCTATACTCGTCATTTTTGAGGCTTTTTCGATGGGCGTAAGCGCCGCTACAATAGAAGCAACTCCGCCAACCAGTATCGTACTTTTCCAGGGCGTTTTATAGGTCGGATGAATGGCAGCAAAGAATTTAGTTGGTAATAATCCATCTTTAGCCATATTCAGGAAAATTCTGGTTTGTGAAAGAAGCATGACCAGCATGACTGATATTAAGCCGATTACTGCAGCAATAATAATAAGTCCCGACGCCCAATGAAGCCCTACCTCACTAAAAGCAGAAGCCACAGGGGCACCTAAATCAAGATTTTTGTAGTTGACCATACCCGTTAAAACCAGAGAAACAAGCACATACAGGAGCGTACAGCAGATTAATGAGACAATAATAGCAAAAGGAATATCTTTGGTAGGATTGATAGCTTCCTGCGATTGCGTAGATACAGCATCAAAACCAATAAAAGCGAAAAAGACAATTCCCGCTGCAGTCAATACTCCCGAAATCCCGTAGTGAGATTCACCATTCGTATCAACTACTTTTTCGGGAATATATGGCTGCCAATTCGTTTCTTTTATGTAAAAAGCACCAACAATAATGACAAACAAAACTGCCAGCACTTTGATTGTGACAATGAGATTATTGGTTTTAGCCGACTCTTTAATCCCTTTTACCAAAATATAGGTAACTACCCAGACTATTAGCATAGCCGGAAGATTGATTGAGAAAGTCGGAGCATCTAATCCTTTTAAAACAGCTTCTTCTCTGGCACTAATAGGGTCGTTAAGTAGCCAGGCAGGAATACCATCAATATTGAATAAGTGCAATAATTTTACAAAATATTTCGACCAGCTAACCGCTACAGTAGTAGCTCCCATCAGATACTCTAATATAAGATTCCAACCGATAAACCAGGCAAAAAACTCTCCGATGGTACCATAAGAATAAGCATAAGCGGAACCCGAAACGGGTAATATACTGGCAAATTCGGCATAACATAGGCCTGCAAACAGGCAGCCTATGCCGGCTAATATAAATGAGATAGTCAAGGCCGGGCCTGCATATAGATTGGCGGCAACACCCGTCAATACAAAAATGCCTCCGCCAATAACAGCACCTACACCAATGGCAGTTAGTTCCCACTTGCCGAGTACTCTTTTTAATTCACTAGTTTGCAGGTCACTTTTATAAGCGCTTAGTGGCTTTTTTCTGAAATATTTTTCGAAAGACATAGAATAGAAGTATTGCTAGGGTTATGAATTGAAGCGTAGGCAATTTTATTCCTGCAGTTGATTTCTGCTTATGTCTGATTTTAGTTTGGTTAATTCTCCAAGCAGTTGGGTTTGTTTTACCAGATTCGCCTTGCCAATAGCTTCTGCCATTTTTACCACAGCAAAATTGAGCGTCTCTATCTCGGTCATTCTTTTATTGAGAATATCCTGATAAGAGGAGATAAGTTGACCGTCAGAGAACTTGCTAATCATGAGTAGATTTTCTAATACTTCCAGCGAAGACAACTTAATGTTGTAGGCATTAGCCACCTGAATGCATTCGTCGACAATTCTTTTGGCGAGGGTAAGTACATCGGAATCCCGATAAAATATGCCATTATCTACTTCGATTAATGGACATACTGAGTTAAAAACACAATTAATAATAGCCTTTTTCCAGATGATTTTTTGAATATTTTCTTCTGATTTGAATGGGAAGAGTTCAGTGTTCAGGCATTCTACAATCTCAGATAGCTCGCTTTGATTGCCTTTAATAACCCCAATAGCAGAGGGTGAAACAGGCTTGAAACTCACCTGAGTATCATCAATTGCCTGACTGGTTGTAAAGAGTATGCATCGATAGATTTTTGGGAACTTGTTTTCTATAAAAATATCCTCCACACCCAGACCATTTTGTAAGATTACTATCGGAGATTCCCCTGTTTTCCCTTTCAGTAAGTCACATATATGCTTATTTCCATAGGATTTATTAGTGAGGATAACGAGCCCGTCTAATGTTGAAAAATGATTAAAAGAAGAGATTTTCACGGTTGCAGAAAGCTCTTTCCCTATGTTTAAAACCAGACTTAGATTTTCTTCATACTCTTCTGATTCTCGTACTGTTGCTCTCAATAATACCACATTTCTATCGACTGATTTTAGAGCAATAGCCAAAGCTTTTCCGATAGCTCCTGCACCCACAATATAAATATTAGTCTGATTTTCCATTTGCCTATGATGTCGTTTTTATAATTTATTGACCCGGCAAAATTCTGCAATTGAACTTTACCATAACAGATGCAGTTTTGTTATTTTTGACCATAGCAGTTATGACAAACAAAAGGAGTAGTGAAGAATTTCTGTATGAGCGGATTGCCCGAGTAATTGAGCAACAGATTTTGAAAGGTATCCTCAAAGTAGGGGATAAGGTACCTTCCTTACGCACGATTTGTAGAGAATACGGTGTCAGCCAGAGTACGGCTTTGCAGGCCTATTATTCTTTGGAAAGCAAAGCTCTCATTGAAGCCAGGCCACAATCAGGGTATTTTGTTTGTAATTCTCCTAAAAAAATGCTCGATGTTCCTCCTGTCAGTAATCCATCAGACCATCTATTTGAGGGTACAATTGATAGTTTGGTGTCAAAAGTTTATGATAATACAGGGGCCAATGAAAAGTATATTCCTCTCTCACTGGGCGTGCCTGCTAATGAATTATTGCCTATTGCTAAACTAAATAAAGGACTCGTACAAGCGATGCGACAGAAGCAGGGGAGTGGTATTCCATTAGAACATCCACAAGGCAATGAAAAACTACGTAAGCAGATTGCCCGATGGGCTTTTGCTATGGAAGCAAATCTGAACCCTGATAATATTATTACCACAAGTGGTTGCCTGAATGCTATTTCTTATTGCATGATGGCACTCACAGAACCGGGAGATACGATCGTGCTTGAAAGCCCCATCTCTTTTGGCATGATACAAGTAGCACAAAGTTTAAGGTTGAATATTATCGAACTTCCATGTCATGCCGAAACAGGAATTGACCTGAATATTCTGGAAGAGACCTTGAGCAAGACGCCAGTTAAACTAATCTTATTGATTACTAATTTCAGTAATCCTTTGGGAAGCTGCATGCCTGATGAAAATAAGAAATCACTGGTAGAATTACTTGAAAAGTATCAGATTCCCTTGATTGAGAATGATATTAATGCTGATGTTTATTTTAGGAATCAACGTCCGAAATCGTGTAAAACATTTGATAAAACAGGATTAGTGCTTTGGTGCGGATCAGTTTCGAAGAGCCTTGCTCCGGGCTATCGGGTAGGTTGGGTTGACCCCGGCCGCTTTAAAGAGCAAGTATTAAAGAAAAAACTTTATCATGCTATTTCTTCTACAGGCATTACAGAAGAAGCCATTGCCATTTTTCTGGAAAACGGAAGGTATGAAACACATTTGCGAAAACTAAGAAATACAGTTTATCTGAACTATCTGCAATATATCAAGACCATTAATGATTTTTTCCCTGAGGGTACTAAGGCAAGTCGCCCGAGGGGTGGATTTGTGCTTTGGCTGGAACTGGACAAAAGCATTGATACTGTGGCACTCTATGAGCAAGCTATTCAACAGAAAATAAGTATTGCGCCGGGCAAGATATTTACTCTTAGAAACCAGTTTAATAATTGTTTGCGACTGAATTTCGGGCTTAACTGGAACGACCAGACAGCCGGGTCATTAAAGACGCTTGGACAAATTGCCAAAGGCTTAATTCATTAGCCTGCCAGGAGTATGACATTAATAATTTGCCTGAAGTTTCAATAAAAATGGCTTATTCAAAGTCATTGAAAAGGGCACTTTTTCTCTATTTTATTAAAAATAGAGAAACGCCTATCACCTTTGAAAAAAGCGCGATAAAAAGCCCCTGAAACCCACGAAAAAATTAAAACTTTTAATGAAAATCCAATAATTTCTTTGTAAATTTGTTTATTATCAAAACGTCAATATTCAAACATTTATAGAAAAATGGCTGGTGTAAACAAAGTGATTTTATTAGGAAGATTGGGGTCAGACCCCGAAGTCCGCACACTTCCGAGTGGGGGCAAAGTGGTAAACTTTAGCCTCGCTACTTCAGAAAACTATACAAACCGAAACGGAGAAAGAGTAGAGCAAACAGAATGGCACCGGGTTGAGTTGTGGGAGAATCTGGCAAATATTGCTGAACAATATCTGAAGAAAGGAGACATGGCCTATGTAGAGGGCAAAATTCGCACAGAAAAATGGACTGACCAGAACGGTCAGGAGCGATATACACAAAGGATCAGAGGTACTGCTATGCAATTAGTAGGGGGTAGAAGCAATGCCGTGGAAGAAAACGAATCGGTTTCATCTTATGGCAACAGCAGTGGTGGTGGCGGCTACGCACCGAAATCGGCACCGGTACCAACCCCTCCGCCAATTGAAATGGCCGGAAACGGTGGCGATGATTTGCCTTTTTGATAAATTGATATATTAAAAAATGCGGGGGTTCAGAATATTGAACCCCCACATTTTTTATACAATATTTATACCCGCTCAATCTTTTCTTTCAATTGCATCATCTCGTCTCTGAATCGGGCAGCTTCCAGGAAGTCAAGCTCTTTGGCAGCACGTTCCATCTTTCTCTGGGTTTCTTCCATGAGTTTTTCCAATTGCCCTTTGTTCATATAACCCACAACGGGGTCGGCCGCAATATTAACTTCCTGTGGCTCCAGATAATAAGCTTTGGTGCTCGGTTTATTGTCGGCAATAGAGGTTTGTTCCATAATAGCTTCTTTGCTCTTAAAGACTGTCTTAGGAACAATGCCATTGGCTTCGTTGTATGCCATCTGTATGCCACGACGGCGGTTCGTTTCCTCAATCGCTTTAGCCATCGAGCCAGTAATCGTATCTGCATACATCAATACCTTGCCGTTTTCATTACGGGCCGCACGGCCTATGGTTTGAATCAACGAACGAATATCACGCAGAAAACCTTCTTTATCAGCATCCATAATGGCTACCAACGAAACCTCCGGTAAATCAAGCCCTTCTCTCAATAAGTTAACACCTACCAATACATCAAATACACCAAGCCTTAACTCTCTCAGGATTTCAACACGCTCAAAGGTTTTTACTTCTGAGTGGATATACCGACCTTTGATGCCAACCTTATCTAAGAACTTACTCAATTCTTCGGCCATTCTCTTCGTAAGGGTTGTAACCAATACCCGTTCTTTGCGTTCTACCCTGATATGGATTTCCTCCAATAAATCATCAATCTGATTGATGCTTGGTCTTACCTCAATTTCAGGGTCAAGTAATCCGGTTGGACGGATAATCTGCTCTACTACTACACCTTCGGTTCTTCTGATTTCATAATCGGCAGGAGTGGCACTTACAAAAATGGTTTGTCCTACTAACTCTTCAAACTCCTGAAACTTCAATGGGCGATTATCCATGGCTGATGGTAATCGGAATCCATATTCAACTAATGACTCCTTGCGTGAGCGGTCGCCACCCCACATAGCCCGAATCTGAGGCATAGAAGCATGACTTTCATCAACTACCAGGAGAAAATCCTGTGGAAAATAATCTAATAAACAGAATGGACGTTGGCCGGGTTGACGTCGGTCAAAATATCGTGAATAGTTCTCAATACCTGAACAATAGCCTAATTCTCGCATCATTTCCAAATCGAACTCCGTACGTTCCTGTATGCGTTGGGCTTCCATTACCCGTCCATCAGATTCAAAGTATTTAATCTGTTTCACCAATTCATCCTGTATCTCATGAATAGCATTATTCATCACATCCCTACCCGTCACGAATAAGTTGGCCGGGAAAATAGCAATATGTTTTTCGGAAGATAATTTCTTTCCATTATTCGGGTCTATCCGCTGAATCTCTTCTATTTCATCGCCAAAGAAGATAAAACGGTAGGCAAAGTCGGCATAACTTGGGTATAAATCAACGGTATCGCCTTTCACTCTGAAATTACCACGGGTAAATTCAGCATCGGTGCGCGAGTATAAAATCTCAACCAGTTTATAAAGAAACTGATTCCTGCTAAAATTTTGCCCGACTTTCACCTGAATAATACTCTGTTCCATCTCGTGTGGATTCCCCGCACCATAAATACAGGAAACCGAGGCCACCACCACTACATCACGGCGACCCGACAATAAAGAAGAAACGGTTGAAAGCCTTAGCTTATCAATCTCTTCATTAATCAAAAGGTCTTTTTCAATATAAGTATTGGTTGTAGCAATATAGGCTTCCGGTTGGTAGTAGTCGTAATAACTGATAAAATACTCTACCGCATTTTCGGGAAAGAACTGCTTGAACTCGCCATACAATTGGGCTGCTAAAGTTTTATTGTGGCTTAATATCAGAACAGGGCGGTCTAATTGTGCAATTACATTGGCAACCGTAAAGGTTTTGCCCGAACCAGTAACACCTAATAAAACCTGAGATTCATCTCCATTTTTAATGCCCTGTACCAGTTTTTCAATAGCTTGCGGTTGGTCGCCGGTAGGTTTATAATTCGAAGTGAGTTTGTATTGCATACGGTAAGAGTATTTGTAATAGGCCTATCAAACAAAAACAAAAGTTTAGTAGTTATAGTTTCGTATTTTCTAACAAAAAGACCATGAAAAACCTCTCCTTTCTACTTTTTTTAAGTACAACTTTTGCATTTGGGCAGTATAATACTTTTTACTTATCTCCGGGCAATGCTCTCATCAATTCAGGACAAAGTGTCAACCTGATAGCCACCGGCTGTGCGGGCAATGTTAACTGGTCAACAGGGCATACCGGAAGCAGTATCAATGTTTCACCGAGCAGTTCAGCCAAGGTTTGGGCTACTTGCAGCACAACAGGTGATGAGTCGAACAATGAAGTGATTGTAGAAGTAATCCCATGTCCGGCAAGTGTGACTGTAAACACAGGGTTGTCGGGTGGCACGCATGTTTTTGAAGCAAATCAGGTAACAGGAACCGGCTTTATTAATGCCAGTACGAATGTGCATTTCAAGGCGGCTCAGGGAGTAGCACTGAATACAGGTTTTGAAGCAAAGCCGGGTAGTATTTTTAAGGCAACGATTGAGGCTTGTCAGGATACTTCATATCTGCAAACCCGTAGGGTAGCTGCCAGTCTTAATTTCCCTTGGGAGATTTTATGGGGGCCTGATAATTTTATCTGGATGACAGAAAGAGCAGGAAAAATCAGTCGAGTCAATCCTCAAACCGGACAGGTTATCCCTGTATTCACCATTAACGAAGTATTACATTATGGCGAGGGGGGCTTATTAGGTATGGTTCTTCATCCTGACTTTGGTAACTCGCCTTATATATATGTAGTGTACAATTATGGTACTACCTCGGCAGTGAAAGAGAAGGTGGTAAGATATACCTATGATACGGGTACTTTAATTAACCCTCAGATTTTAGTGGACAATATTGCCGGCAATAGTGTTCATAATGGTAGTCGGTTATTTATTACACCCGATTTAAAATTGTTTATTACAGCCGGAGATGCAGGTAATACCAGTCTGGCACAAGATACCACTAAGATAAATGGCAAAATTCTACGAATCAATCTGGATGGCACTATTCCGGCTGATAATCCTTATGCAGGTAGTCCGGTGTGGAGTATCGGGCATAGGAACCCGCAAGGAATGGTATATGTAAACAATAAATTGTACGTAAGCTCGCATGGAGGTAGTATCGAAGACGAAATAAATCTGATTCAGAAAAAAGCGAATTATGGCTGGCCAAATGTAGAAGGCCCTTGTAATACACCCTCAGAAATAACTTTCTGTACCAATAATAATGTCATTCCTCCGATTTTTTCTTCAGGTGGTGTTACATGGGCATTCTGCGGTTTAGATTATTATAATCATAGTGCTTATCCAGCCTGGCAAAATAATCTGCTGATGGTCTCTTTAAAGAATCAGACCTTTTATTCTTTTCAGTTAAGCAACGATGGAAACAGTATTATCGGGCAGCCTACCCTGTATTATACCGGCCTGTTTGGGCGCTTGCGGGATATTGCTATATCGCCTGATGGTAAGGTATATATATGCACCAG
Organism: uncultured Emticicia sp.; assembly: GCA_966212365.1. Lineage (GTDB taxonomy): Bacteria > Bacteroidota > Bacteroidia > Cytophagales > Spirosomataceae > Emticicia. The sequence goes on from CBIHRH010000001.1 coordinate 15,693, forward strand.
CAATGGTGGGAATAACGACCAGCTGGTTGAAATAAAGCCTATGGCAAATTAGGATTGTGTAAAAATCAATGTGCAATTGTGCTGGAATTGTGTTTATTTTGCCAAAAAAACAATTTTATGAAGCCAGTTTACAAAGCACACCCTTGGCATGGTATTCCGATTGGAGAAAAAGCCCCTGAAACAGTCACAACATTTATTGAAATTGTACCATCTGATACCATTAAGTATGAAATAGACAAGGAATCTGGTTATTTGAAGATAGATCGTCCGCAAAAGTATTCTAATATTATTCCTTCTTTGTATGGCTTTATTCCACAGACTTATTGTGGTGAAGAAGTAGCCAAGCTGGCCCGTGAGCGTGGTTCAGAAAAAGTAACAGAAGGTGATGGAGACCCATTGGATATTTGTGTGTTATCAAGCCACCACATTCCGCACGGTGATATTCTTTTACAGGCTATTCCGATTGGAGGTTTGTGTTTATTAGATAAAGGCGAGGCCGATGACAAAATCATTGCGGTATTAGTAGCTGACCCTATTTATCAGAAATATCACGACATCAGTGAATTACCTGAGGCGATTCTTGCCAGATTGAAACACTATTTCCTGACATATAAGAGTTTACCGGATGAGAAGAATGCCATCGAAATCTCGAATGTATATGGCAGAGAAGGTGCACACGAAGTAATCAGAAAATCAATGATGGATTACCGTGATTTGATTTTTAAACCGATATAAGATTTTTGTTTTCGTAGAGACGTATTGCGATACGTCTCCGAGGGCCTATGAATATTTTTAAATTGTCTATTATTTTTTATAGCTCAAAATAGCATTAGTCTTTTATTCTAGGAGTAATTAATAACAATCTCTAAAATGTATTAATCTTATAGGAGAGACCCCTGGAGACGTATAGCAATACGTCTCTACTTTTTTATTATGACTTATTAATCCGGCATATTTTAATAAAAATATCATTTTATTATTGTACCTTTGCCCCTTGATTATCAATAAATTACAGCAGTGATGCTGCAAACTCTATGAAAAATACAGACAGACCTCAAAGACCGAGGAAAGACACGAAAGAGAAATCTTTCTCTTCAGGAGCCGACAAGCGCTCAGACAAAAAAAGTTTTTCGGACGATAAACGTCCTTACGGCGATAAGAAATCCTCTTCACCAGCCAGACCGAAAGGTAATTTTCCTAAAAAAGATGGTTTTGAAAGAAGTTTCAGCGAACCTCGTTTCGGTGAAAGACGCCCATTTGGCGATAAAAAACCATTTACCAGCGAACCATCAGAACGCCCATTCGAAAAGAAAGCGGCGCGTCCTTATGGCGAAAAGAAATCATTTTCAAGCGACCGCCCCGCCCGTCCATATGGTAAAAAGGATGAAGGTGGCTTTGACAAAAAACGTCCTTATGGCGAAAAGAAATCATTTAGCAGCGATCGCCCGGAACGCCCATTCCAAAAAAGAGAGGGAGATAGTTTTGAAAAACGCCCTTATGGTGATAAGAAACCTTTTTCAGGTGACCGCCCTGCTCGCCCATTCCAAAAAAGAGAAGGAGATAATTTTGAAAAACGTCCTTATGGTGATAAGAAACCTTTTTCAAGTGACCGCCCGGAACGCTCATTCTCAAAAAGAGAAGAAGGTGGTTTTGGCAAAAAACGTTCGTTCGATGATAAAAAACCATTTGCAAAAGACCGCTCAGACCGTCCATTCTCGAATAGAGAAGAAGGTGGATTTGAAGAAAAACGTTCTTTCACGAAAGATAAACCTCGTTTTGATAGAAGAGATGATAAACGTGAAGAAAGAGGTTTTGGCAGAAATGCTAAGGTAGAGAAAAGAGAAAATCAGTCTAACTCTTCTACCGTATCAGCGCCAAACTACAATCTGGAGAAAATGAAAAATTCGTTGCCTGCCAGAGTTCAGAAAAAGGTGGCCGCAGAAGAAAAAGATTCAGATGGATTGATAAGATTGAACCGCTTTATATCTAATGCCGGTATAGCCTCGCGTCGTGATGCTGATGAACTCATAGCCTCAGGACAGATTACTGTTAATGGGAAAGAGATAACAGAAATGGGCTATAAAGTAAAGCCTAATGATGTAGTAAAATATGGCAAGAAGATATTGAACCGTGAGAAACTGGTATATATCTTATTGAACAAACCAAAAGATTTTATTACCACTACTGAAGACCCTAACGAACGCAAAACTGTAATGGATTTGGTGGCTAACGCCTGCGAGGAAAGAGTATATCCGGTAGGGCGTCTTGATAGGAATACTACTGGTTTATTACTATTAACCAATGATGGAGAATTAGCTGAAAAACTATCTCACCCATCAAACGAAATAAGAAAGATTTATCAGGTAGAGTTGGATAAGCCTATTACGACTGAGCATTTTGAAGCTATTAAAGCAGGTGTTGAGTTGGAAGATGGTTTGATTAAAGCCGATGATTTAGGATTGGTGACACCAGATGCAGAAGTTGTGGGAATTGAGATTCATAGTGGTAAAAACCGTATTGTGCGTCGTATTTTCGAGCATTTTGGTTATGAAGTACTGAAACTTGACCGCACTACCTATGCAGGTTTAAACAAAAAAGATCTGCCACGTGGTAAGTGGAGATTCCTGACAGAGAAGGAAGTAATCAGACTGAAATATATGATTTAGAAAGCTTTCAGATAAGAGGTCACCTCACCCACTAAATCTCCCTCTCCTGTAAAAAGGAGAGGGAGACTTTTTTTTGCCCTTCTCCTATTTCAGGAGAGGGGTTGGGGTGAGGGAAATTCCAAAGATTATTTAGCGCAAAATACTTTTGATACTGCCTATCTTTATTTAATACCAGTTTAGTAGATTAATGCCGACGATTATCTAAAAATTATTACATTTGCAAAAAAGTATTTGTAAAGAATGAATTATAACCTAAGTCAAGTCCCTAAACGTACAGGTAAACCCAGAGAGTCAGGTCTAACAATGGTAATGGATAAAGGGTTGAGCATCAGAGAAGTAGAAGATATGTTATCTATTGCTGCACCACACATCGACATCGTTAAACTAGGCTGGGCAACTTCCTTCGTAACTCCTAATCTGAAAGATAAGCTTAAAGTTTACAAAGACGCCGGTATACCTGTATACTTTGGTGGTACCCTCTTTGAGGCTTTTATAGCAAGAGACCAGTTTGAAGATTATCTGAGAGTATTAGACCAATATGACTTAGAGCATTGTGAGGTATCAGACGGTTCTATTGAGATTCCTCACGACGAAAAATGCGCTTATATTACCCGTTTGGCTACCCGGGCAAAGGTATTGTCGGAAGTAGGTTCAAAAGATGCTGAAAAGATTTTTGCACCATATAAATGGATTGAAATGATGCAGGCTGAATTGGATGCAGGTGCCTGGAAGGTAATTGGTGAAGCACGTGAGGGAGGAAATGTAGGGTTGTTCCGTAGCAGTGGGGAGGTTCGCCAGGGGCTGGTAGATGAGATTATCCATGCCATTCCGGCTGAGAAAATTATCTGGGAAGCACCACAAAAATCTCAACAGGTATATTTTGTGAAACTGGTAGGGCCTAATGTAAATGTAGGAAATATAGCGCCTAACGAAGTAATCCCATTGGAAACTATCCGCCTGGGATTAAGAGGTGATACCTTCGGTACTTTCCTGACAGAAAAAACAAAAAAACGCTTCAAATTAGGTAAATATAGCAATGATAGAAGAATTACTCAGGACGAGTAAACCCTTTTAATCTCAAACCAACGCAATATCCTTCATACAATCCGCTTCGGAAACAGACTTTTATGGAAATTATACATTTTTTGATAGACCTACTCAAAGACCCTTTGCTCACACTCCAGGGTTTTCTTGATACATACGATACACTCACTTACGGCATATTATTCCTGATAATCTTTGTAGAAACAGGATTAATCGTGATGCCATTATTGCCTGGCGACTCGCTACTTTTTGCAGCCGGTTTATTAGCTTCTTCTACCGGAAAACTGGATGTAACCTTAATGATTCCGTTGTTGATTCTAGCGGCTTTATTAGGCGATAACGTGAATTATTTTATTGGGAAGAACTTTAGTAACTATATCAAATCAAGAGAAAAGATACTTTTCCTGAAACGCTCTTATATTACCCAAACCGAAGAGTTTTATGAGAAACATGGCGGTAGAACCGTGATTCTGGCTCGTTTTATGCCTATTGTGCGTACTATTGCTCCGTTCGTAGCAGGTGCAGGAAGCATGAAGTATCCCAAGTACATCATGTTCTGTATTTTAGGGGCTATTTTATGGGTAACAAGTATTACGCTTCTGGGTTACTTTCTGGGCTCAAACCAATGGGTAAAGCAGAATTTCGAAAAAGTAGTTTTGGGTATAGTCTTTATCTCGATTGCTCCGATGATATGGGCGATTATTAAAGCTAAATTTTTGACCAAAAAATGAATATCTACGGACTGATTGGCTATCCTTTGGGTCATTCGTTTTCAAAGAAATATTTTACTGAAAAATTTGCGCAAATGGGCATTGCTGATAACAATGCCTATGAGTTATTTGAGCTGCCTGATATTCAGGCTTTCCCGCAATTAATCAAGAGCCAGCCTAATCTACGGGGTTTAAATATTACTATCCCTCACAAACAGGCCGTTATGCCTTTTCTGGATGGACTAGATGCCTCTGCCGAGAAAGTAGGTGCGGTTAACGTAATTAAGATAGGAGAGGGAGGTAAATTAATAGGCTATAATTCTGATTATTTTGGCTTTAAGACTTCTTTAGAAGAGTTTATACCGGCCGATGCATCATTAAAAGCTCTTGTATTAGGCAACGGTGGAGCAGCCAAAGCCGTAATAGCTGCACTTAACGATTTATCAATTCCCTACAAGATAGTTTCACGTACTAAATCTGTCGATGCGTTTGGGTATGAAGATTTAGCTACCGAAATAGGTAATTATCAATTGATTATTAATTCTTCGCCCGTCGGTACCTATCCTAAAGCAGATGTTTGCCCGGATATTCCGTATGAACAACTGACAGCTAATCATTATCTATACGATTTAGTGTATAATCCGGTTCAGACACTCTTTTTACAAAAAGGAGAAGAGCAAGGCGCTAAAACGCACAATGGCTTGAAAATGCTGCACCTACAAGCCGAAAAAGCCTGGGAAATCTGGAATTCGTAAGCAACCTTTTCATTAAAATAAGCATCTAATATTTAATTGTGGCACGAGCTTCCAATTCACAGCAGGTATTAAAAAGTGTAAAACTCTTTTTAAGCAATTAATTTATTAGCAATATGGATGATTTATTTATACTAAATTACCTGTTACCAAAAGCATCTATACAATACTGCGAGTTGGAAGCTCGCACCACAATTTAATCATTAACCTCCCTCCACCATGAAAACAACGCTAAATCTCCTGTTAATCTTTCTTTTAGGTATTACCTTTTCCGGTTTTGCTGCCACTACCGCCCCGGCTGATTTAGAATATAAAGAGCAGACGATTGATGATGAGTTTGGCAAAATCGAGAAACTGGAAGAATATCTGGCTGCGCATCCGGAGGCTACATTAGAGACAATAAAGAAAACTAATCCTGAATTATTAAAGGGTTTTGACCTGATTGAAACAACTGAAACCAATTTTTCGTCTACTAAGGAAATGCCTATTGTCGGTGGTTTCTGGTGGGGTTGTTGTTTAGGTATTGTGGGCTTAGGTCTGGTATATATTATTACTGATAACGATAAAGACCAGGTGCGCCAGGCCCTTTGGGGATGTATCATTGCCACTCTGCTTTGGGGTATCGGTGGTTTCTGGGACCCATTCGGTTGGTTCTGATAACAGAAAGAACATATACAAATTATCAAAGACGCCGCAAAGTTTTCGTACCTTTGCGGCGTTTATTATTATTTAAGACAGATTATGAAGTTTAAGAAACACGTATTTATTTGTACAAACGATAAAGAAGCGCCTAAGAAATCATGTGGTAGCGTGCACGGTATGGAGTTAGTAGAGGCGTTCAAGGCATCTATTAAAGAAAAAGGTTTGCAATTTGATATCAGAGCGCAGAAATCAGGTTGTTTGGATATTTGCGCTTTTGGCCCATCTGTGGTAGTGTATCCTGAGGGAGTATGGTATGGCAAAGTGCAGCTATCAGATGTTGAAGAAATAGTAGAAAGTCATTTAGTTAATGACCAACCTGTTGAAAGATTAAAACTCGAATTCCCTGTCAGAGCCTAAAGGAGGGAGAATTTTCAGTATGTATAAACACCTCTTTTTTGACCTCGACCACACGCTTTGGGATTTTGAGAAAAACTCCAGAGAATCATTGGCAGATTTATATCAGGCCTTTAGTCTTCATACCTGGAATATTTCTGAACTAAGCGCTTTTCAGCAAGAGTTTTCCATAGTAAACAAGCGTTATTGGTCTTTGCTTGAAAGTAATCAGATTACACATGAAGAACTTCGCCGACGCCGATTCAGAGACACACTCATTAATCTGGGTGTGGAAGCCGATGAAATTTTAGGATTAAAACTAAATGAAGCGTTTCTTGAATTACTTCCGCAAAAATCACATCTGATAGAGGGGGCGATTGAAGTGCTTGATTTTTTTGCACCTAATTGTGAGCTACACATACTCAGTAATGGTTGGCAACATGTGCAGGCAAGAAAAATAAGTAGCTCTAATATTTCACATTATTTCAAGGAAGTAATTACCATTGAAAGAGCAGAGGCTCGTAAGCCGGATAAGAAGATTTTCGATTATGCCATTCAGGCAGCCGGAGCGAGACTATCGGAAAGCATCATGATTGGAGATAACTATGAAGCTGATATTTTAGGTGCTATCAATGCAAAGATGGACTCCGTTTTTTATAATCCTGACGTCTTTGAAGTTACTCAGAAACCTACTTTTGAGATTAGGAAATTGGTGGAATTGAAGGAGATTCTTTGAATATCACCTCACCCTGTAAGTCTACCTCTCCTTTTCAGGAGAGGTAGACTTTTTTAGCCCCTCTCTGCAGGAGAGGGGTTGGGGTGAGGACACATTAATTACGGAAATATCTAGGATAACGGGTAAAACGCAAACCCACAGTAAAATCTACTCTACTCAGATCTATCGGGTTTGCAAGAGGCACTACACCTTTGCCATCACTGAAATTCATAGATTTTATTTTGCCGTAATTATAGCCTGCTTCCAGACTTAAAATAATGTCTCTGCCTGTAATATCATTGCCCAATAGGAAATCTATCCCAAGCGTAGCAGCGCCACCAAAATCCCAGCCTTTATATGGAATCGTAACACCATTATAAGTACCTTTATCACTATAGAAATACGCTCCCGGTGCGAGGCCTAAAATAACCATCGTTTTGAAATCAATATTTTTACGGAAATAAAACACAGGGCCAACAAACTTGGTAGAACGTTTATTGGCAATGCTTCCGGTATCGGCTTTTAGCTGACCACCTTCTATGTATTTAAATATCATATTATCAGCACTGTTTTTACTCTGAAAATTATTGAACATAATCCCAAATCCGAAGTTATCAGTAGGAAAGTAGGCAAAGTCTGCACCCCAGGTCCAGCCTCTCAATAATTTTTCTTGATATAGTCCAAATTCATCCTCTGTATTGAGTTTTGATAGCATATTTCCAAAACCACCTCTCACACCCAGCCTGAATTTCAGATAATCGTCATATTCACTTTTGGCTTTTTTGGTGGCCATAGGTGTATTAGTTTTTTCATCCTTTTTCGTTACTTCCTTGTTCTCCGGTTTATTAGGGCTGCTTTTAGGTATATTGTTTTCAGTCTTTGTCTGGTTATTTCCTACGGCCTCCTTCTGCTGATTTTGCTTGCTGTCTACAACTTTTTCATAAGGTTTTTTTGCTGAACTGGTGCCGGCTTTATCAGAAGTATTCTTTTGATTATCAGCCTTTTGAGGAGCGGTAGTTTTAGGTGTATTAGTACTGGCAGGGGACTCTTTAGGGGTTGTTTTTGTCACTACCTTATTCCCTTTGGTTACAAGATCTTCGTCATAGACATTATATTTAAAATCGGTGACTAGATTCTTGAAGATTTCATTCCTTAAAACTTTTCCGTTGGGCGCTACATACGCATAAATAAAACGGGTAGGTGTTTCATCCAGAATCCGGCACCTGATTTTCTCTCCGGCCTGTGTTGTTATCTGGTCTCTTTGTCCGAATGACTTGCCGATTGAAATGGCTAAAACTAAGAAAAGTGCAATAAAGGCTTTGCTTAATAACCGACTTTTTTCAGGCCCTAAGCCAAACGCTCCTGCCTGTATGAAAATGGAGTGTCGTACCTCCTGATTTTCTGATTTTAAAAATTCCGGAGACTTTAGGGAAAAGTTGTTAGTCAATCGTAACATTGTTTATTTATACTTTTTGATAGATATGATGAGGTGAATACAAAAACTATACCGAAAAAGAGCAATGCAATATTATGCACGCTTAAGATATTGATATTCAGGTATTTATTATAATAAAAGTGAGCAAATCAGAACGGTATAATTTTTGGTTTTATTTCGTATATAACGTTAAACCCGAAATATCATTTGGTTTATTAACAAATTATTAACTAAAATATTTGTATTAAAGACTTGACAAGAATCAGATTTATTTACTATCTTTAAACATTCAAAAAAAATCTTCGAAATTTAAAACCAAAATGTACAATATGATATAAAGCTCTACGTTAACTAAATTGAAATACAAAAATGGGAAAAATCCAAGTTAGCGATAGTGAGCTAGTATCATTGTATATCCGCGGTAATGAAAAGGCTTTTGCCACACTTGTACAACGTTATAAGTCTAAAGTCTATACCACCATATACCTTGTTGTTAAAGATCAATATGTAGCAGAAGATCTGCTGCAAGATACCTTTATAAAAGCTGTAGAAGTTTTACGTGAAGGTAAATACAACGAAGAAGGTAAGTTTCTTCCTTGGGTACTAAGAATAGCTCACAATCTAGCGATTGACTTTTTTCGTAGAGAGAAACGCTACCCTAGCGTAGTGTTTGAAGATGGAAGCAGCGTGTTTAACACATTGGAATTTGCCGAAGACTCTATTGAATCGATGCAGATTAAAAGAGAGTCTCACGAGCATTTAAGAGATTTGATTAAACGTCTTCCTGACCAGCAGCGCGAAGTGCTTGTGATGCGTCATTACGACGACATGAGCTTTCAGGAAATAGCAGATGCTACTGGGGTCAGTATCAACACAGCGTTAGGTAGAATGCGTTATGCTCTCATCAACCTTAGAAAAATGATGAGTAAAACCGCATATGCTTATGATACAAACCTTTACCAATACGCAAGATGATGTAATTCGCTATTTGTATAACGAGACATCGAATCAAGAAAACGAACTGATTGAAGGAGCTTTACTTCATGATGGTGAATTACTTGACTTCTACCTTGATTGTGCAGATATCAAACTAGGATTAGACCAGATTCAACTCTCGCCTTCAGATAAGGCTATCGACAAGATTTTAAATTTCTCAAGAAATTATCAGCCCAAAAATTAATTTTGGGCTTTTTGTTTGATTGAGTGTAATTAAAAAGTTTTGTGCCAAATAATATTTGGAGAAACCCCACCCTATCCCTCCCCAACAATGGGGAGGGGACGAATAAAGCCCCTCTCCCCATTGTTGGGGAGAGGGGTTGGGGTGTGGGCGGACGCCGCGCGGGTCGAATTCTGCCAAATAATGTTTTGCATTTGTATATTCTTTAGAATATTCCCCCAATCAAGCAAATTGGTAAATCTTTAAATGATTCATTACCTTTGGTTTTTTAACGAATCAAAGGTAAAATGTCTGTTATCATATCTCCAATTACCGAAAGTCTGCAAAATTTTCTGGGCCAGAAAGACTATTCCAAAATTATCGTTCTGGCAGATACCAACACCAAAAAATTCTGTTATCCTTTCATCAAAGATTCTTTGCCTAAGCACACGCTTATTACTGTTAAAGAAGGCGAGGAATACAAAAACCTGACTACGTGCGAACAAATCTGGTCGGCCATGACTGCTGATGAACTAGACCGCCATGCCCTTATGATTAATCTGGGCGGTGGAGTAATTGGTGATATGGGCGGTTTTTGTGCAGCCACTTATAAACGCGGGATAGATTTTATCCAGATTCCGACTACGCTTCTGGCACAGGTAGATGCCAGCGTAGGGGGGAAGCTAGGCATAGATTTTCAAGGGCTTAAAAATCATCTGGGGGTTTTTACATTGCCAAAAGCTGTATTGATAGACCCGACATTTTTGGGAACGCTTTCGGAAAGAGAAAAACGCTCGGGGTTTGCAGAGATTATCAAGCATTGTCTGATACAGGATAAGGAGAAGTGGGACGAAATCAGGAAGAAAGATTTAAACCAGCAGGATTTCCCTGATTTGATTGCTCACTCGGTTGAAATCAAGAAAAAAGTAGTAGAACAAGACCCAACCGAGAAGGGTTTGCGTAAAATTCTGAACTTTGGACATACCCTCGGACACGCCATTGAAACCTATTTTTTAGATAAAGGAAAAAAAAGATTGCTTCATGGCGAGGCAATTGCAACCGGAATGCTCTCTGAGTCGTATATATCTTTTGAAAGAAAACTCATTGACGAGCAAACATTATCCCAGATTGAGGAGTTTATATTTTCGGTATATGGAAAAGTCTCCATGAAGTCTACAGATTTTGGGGAGATTATTAAGCACACCCAACAGGACAAAAAAAATAAAGGTAAAGAAATACGTTTTTCGCTAATCAATGGTGCAGGTAGTTGTTTGTACGATATTGCAGTATCAAAAGGAGAAATGAAAAGAGCTTTGGAGTATTATGTGAACTGATGGAATAGATTTTTGGCAATACGGCACAGAGGAGCAATTGAAACGTATGTTTTTTATGTAAAAGCATTAAAATCAATCAATAAACTTATCTTGACTTTTTAGAAAACACTTACTATATTTGACTTGACGCCCGCCGTGCAATGAATACGTGAGATTGTTTGAAAATGAGTTTTAATAAGCTGTATTTAACCAAAAATAATCTGTATGCCGTATGAAAAAATTGTATTTATTTTCTGCTCTTCTTGCCCTGGGATTCGCTAGTATTAGTTGTAATCGTCTCAGATTGTTGGTGGATAACGATTATAGTTATGAAACTGACTTTACCAAGTACAAAACCTACAACTTTCTGAATTGTGAAATTGATACTTCATTTGTTTGTACTGAGATTCAGGATGCCATTCGCCGACAAATGAAAGCCCGTGGATACAAAGTAACCGATAAAGAACCAGGCTTGCTGGTAAGTTATAGTATCATCCGTGACCGTGTGGATTACAAAGGATATTTTCAACCTGCTTTAGACCGTTGGGTGAATCACTTTGATGAAGACGATACCTATAAAGCACAGAATTTCCACTTTGGTGGCGGAATGATCTTAGTGTCATTATTAGATGCAGAAAGTAGCAGACTCATATGGCGTGGATATGCTTCCGGAGTTTTTAATAAAAATGTGAATAAGCCTATCAATTATTACCGCAGTGTAGTACGAAATATTTTCGACCAGTATCCGCTTTTTGCCGCAGGAGAGAAACCTCGTAGGATTGATGAATATTAACAGGCTTTATCATGAAAAGGTTGCTGCTTCTACTAAGCCTGATGGTCTTTTTAGTGGGCTGTGCTAAGGTTTTTGTAGAAAATGATTATCGATACTCTAATCATCTCGGTAAATATCGCTCATACGCTTTTGTAGATTGTGAACGTGACACCACAATCATTTGTGAAGACGTTCAGCAAGCCATACAATATCAGATGAGGGCACGAGGATATGAGTTTAACGCCCAGGCTCCTAATGTATTTGTTAACTTTACCATCTATTATGACCAGGTAAGATATAAGGGCTATGAACAGCCTTCGTTGACTAACTGGTTAATAACAGAAGACGATAATACGGAATATCGGCCTGTAAAATATGATTTAGGTAAAGGAACCTTGATGATTTCCTTAATAGAGGCCGAAACAAGCGAGGTGGTCTGGCGAGGCTATGCCACCGGAATTTTTAATAAGGCTTCATCTAAGAAGAATTATTTTAAGAGCATTGTACGGAATATTTTTGATCAGTATCCACTTTTTGCCGAAGGGCATAAGTCTCATAAAATCAAAGAAAATTTGTAAAGTATTATATTTCTAGCAAAAGAGTTTTAAAAAAGGATTGCCACAAAGTGCACAAAACGCACAATGTTACACTATGTTTCTTAAAAGCGAATTGTGTAACATCGTGAATTTAGTGTACTTTGTGGCAAAATTATTTACTAGTGTAATTCTATAACTCATTAAAAATGATTACTGTCTACGGAATCCCGAATTGTGATATGATAAAGAAAACTATGGATTGGTTTAAAGCCAATAACATAGCCTATCAGTTTCATGACTATAGAAAAGATGGTATAAGTGCCGAAAAATTGAAGGAGTGGATTTCGCAAGCTCCATTAGATAAAGTATTTAATAAAAACAGCACTACTTATAAGGAGTTACCGGAAGAAGTGAAAAACGCAATTGTTGATGAAGAATCAGCTATCAAGGCAATGATGGAGAGCACAAGCATTATCAAGAGACCGGTAGTTGATGATAATGGTAAATTGATGGCCGTAGGTTTCAAAGCCGACCAATTCAAAGCCATATTTACCCCAGACCTGAAATAATGAAATAATCAGTATACTCGTGCGTAAGCAACTCCCCTTCATGGGCGGTCCGACGCTGCGGCTGGGGGCGGCTATATAGCCTTTTTCAGGATTCTCACGGCATCTTCTGTTTCCTGCTGATTCATACTGGCAAATCCCATGCGACAGGCATTGAGCGTGGGATTTTCTGCTTTATAATTTTGTCCATTGGCCAGATATAAGCCATGTTTCGCTACTTTTTCAGAAAGTGTCGGCAACGGAATTTCAGCAGTAAATTTTGCCCAGATAGCCATACCTCCATCAGGGATTTTAAAGTCTATTTTATCTCCTAACGCCTCTTTCAATAGCTGGCAGGTAAAATCCCTTCTTTCTCTATACACTTTCATAGCTTTGGTGGCATAGCGCTTCAAATCTCCGTTTTCCAGCATATCAGCCAGGCAATATTCTAAAATACTATCATTCTGCCGGTCAATAATACGGCGGAGTTTGGTCATTTCATCAATAATTGCTTCATGAGCAACCACATAACCTACCCTGAAAGCAGGCGCAATCTGTTTGCTGAATGAGCCTACATAAATTACCCAACCATATCGGTCTGCACTGGCTAAAGGTAGGATAGGTGTATTGGCATAATGATAAGCGTAGTCGTAATCGTCTTCAATAATAAAAAACTGATACTTCTCGGATAGCGCCAGTAATTTGAGTCTTCTTTCCGGTTTTAATGTAACAGTAGTAGGGTGGTAATGATGTGAAGTTACATAAATGAGTTTTACCTTTTTCTTCTGACAAATCTCTTCAATGGCATCCACCTGCAAACCCTCCTCATCCACCGGAATAGTAACTAAATCTGCTCCTAATTGTCTGAAAGTAAGATTGGCGGCTCTATAACTCAATTCTCCTACTATGGCAGTATCACCTTTTTGCAGAATAGCCAGGCTTGCCAGATAAATACCCATCTGACTCCCTCTTGTAGTTACAAGTTGACTGGCAGAGGCTTGTATACCTCTGGTTTCATTAAGATATTTGGCAAAAAGCGTACGAAATCTGATATCGCCCTGTGGATTAGTATAGCCAAGACTGAGTGAGTCTGCATATCGGATATAATGGGCATATAGTCTTGCCAATTCCTCACGTGGTGCTAATCTTACATCAGGTAAGCCATCATTAAAGGCCAATTTGTGTTGGATATGTGGAGGCTGGTAAATAACTGAATTATCGTTAATACGACCTCTTATTTGGGTATTCCACTCCTCTTTTGAAGTCTTTTCAGCCAATACTGTGGGCTTTATTGAAGGCAGTTTTGTAGCCACAAAGGTTCCTTTCTGTGGAATAGTCTCTACCCAGTTTTGAGAGAGCAATTCATCATAGGCAGCTATTACAGTTTTTCGGTGTACTTCAATTAATTCTGCCAGTTCACGAGTGCCAGGTAAGCGGGTATTAGTTGGTAGAATACCACTTTGTATATTCTTGATGATGGCATTGGTAATCTGTACATACAACGGAATAGAAGATTCTTTATCAAAAACAATAAGGCTCTTAAACGGAATTTTCATCTGGACTACTTAATAATGTAAAAATGGATGAATATAGCAATCCAGTAAAGATATAATTTTGCCTCAGTATTAGCTATTTATCTTTTAATATTTTTACCCTATGTATCCGGTTACTCCCAACACCAAAATGAGTCGTAGCGCCAAAAGAGCGTCTTACAACGAAGAAACTATCCATCAGATTTTAGATGAAGGGCTTTTTTGCCATATTGCTTATGTGCAGGATGGACAACCCATGATGATACCGACAGGGTATTGCCGTGTAGGTAGTAAAATCTACATTCATGGTTCCGTTGGCAGCCATTTTATGAGGAATCTGGCAGATGGCCGCAGAGTATGCTTGACAGTTTCTTTTATCGATGGTCTGGTGCTGGCACGCTCAGCCTTCCATCATTCAGTCAATTATCGCTCAGTAGTGCTTTTTAGTGCTGCTACTGTAGTTACCGATGAACAGGAACGCTGGGATGCTTTAGAAGCCTTTACTAACCAGATTATTCCGGGACGTTGGGAGGAAATAAGACAGCCAAATGCCAAAGAAATGAAAGGCACAATGGTAATCTCTTTTGATATAGAAGAAGTATCAGCCAAAGTGAGAACAGGAGATCCGAATGACGATGAAGAAGATTATCAGTTACCTGTATGGGCAGGCGTTTTACCGTTAAAATTGCAAGCCCAAACGCCTATCACCGACCCTAGGATGTTGTATGATACGCCAGTGCCAGAATATGTTACAAACTATAAAGAGACAGTCCAAGAATCATTATGATACCTATAAAAGAGCTTTTGATTTTCGCTTTGGCCGCCTTTGGCTTGGTCATTACACCAGGTCCCAACATGATTTACCTTATTTCACGCTCTATTACACAAGGGCGATGGGCAGGATTCATCTCTTTGGCAGGCGTGGTTGCGGGTTTTCTGGTGCATATTTTACTGGTTTCTTTTGGCCTGACAGCCGTTTTATTTACCATACCTTATGCATACTTAACCCTGAAAAGCCTGGGCGTTTGCTATTTATTATATTTAGCAGTGCAATCAGTTTTACCAAAAGGAAAAGGAGTTTTTGAAATAAGAGAAGATTTAAAAGCAGATAAACCCCGTAAATTATTCAGTATGGGATTTTTGACGAGTGCGCTTAATCCTAAAATAGCCGTTTTCTATTTATCATTTTTTCCGCAATTCATTAAAATCGAAAATGGGTCGGTGCTTACACAAAGCCTCGAACTGGGTTTTACGCAAATGCTGGTAAGTTTTTCAATCAACCTGTTGATAGTGCTTACTGCTGCAAAAGTAGCAGAATGGTTTGCTAAAAATCCATTCTGGGTAAGAATCCAGAAATGGTTTATGGCAAGCGTTCTATCAGGATTAGCCATAAAAATGGCTTTGGAGAAAGGGAAATAAAAATAATTTTTTTGTAGAGACGTATTGCAATACGTCTCTACAAAAACAGCCTATATCCCATATTTCTCCACCCTCCGATACAATGCCTGTCTTGTCAAACCCATTTCACGCGCAGCCTCGGTAATATTACCATTGAATTTCTTTAAGGTCTTAATAATCAGCATCTTTTCCATTTCTTCCAACTGGAATGTCTGGTCGAAAGATGGCGCTGAATCCTGTTGTTTTTCAAAGGGTTGTCCTTCAAAGAAATCTTCCGGTTGTAGTACATTTCCCTGACATAAAATTACGGCACGTTCAATAGCATGTTGTAATTCCCGTACATTCCCTGGCCAGTTGTAGCGTTGCAATTGCTTGATAAGTGCCGCACTGATTGTACTGACCGGACGGTTATATTTTTTGCGATACATTTTCAGAAAATGTTCGGCCAATGTCACAATATCCTCAATACGCTCACGCAACGGTGGCAATTTCACTTCGATGGTATTGATACGATACAATAAATCCTGACGGAAAGTACGTTGCGCCACTCTGGCATGAATAGGCTCATTGGTAGCACAAATCAAGCGCACGTCAATATTCTTGGGTTTGCTTGAACCTACCTTCGTTACACTTCTATTCTGTAGAACTGTTAACAATTTCGCTTGAAGTGGCAATGGAATATTCCCTATTTCATCTAAGAAAATCGTTCCCTCATTGGCTTCCTCAAAACGACCTATACGGTCTTCCCGGGCATCTGTAAAAGCCCCTTTTACATGGCCGAAAAGTTCGCTTTCGAATAAGGTTTCAGAGATAGAACCTAAATCAGCATGTACAAAAGGTTTTTCTGCCCGATCAGATTTCTCATGGATGGCTCTGGCTATCAGGTCTTTTCCGGTTCCGTTTTCTCCAAGTATCAGAATATTGGCATCGGTAGCGGCTACTCTTTCAATGGTTTCGAAGATTTTCTGCATCG
>CBIHRH010000002.1:0-27503 GCA_966212365.1 uncultured Emticicia sp.
ATCTTTGTCATAAGTAGCACTCAAACCCAAAGGGTCGGTCACTGTTAAGCTTACTCTGTAGAAGTAGGTCTGACTATCGCAGGGTACTTGTCCTAACACTATTTGCCCCTCTGATTTTCTGAAACTGCTTACAAAATGTGTATGCTCATCATGATGAAGCACTACTAACCATTGGTAGGCCAAATCTGTTTGTTCTTTATCCGTTACGGTAGCTGAAAGATTAACCGTAAAGTCTTTGTTATTATCAAACGAATTGATTTTATCAATGCTTGTATTGGCAATGGTCGGCGGCGTATTATTCAGATAAATTTGGAAAGTCTTTGTGTCTGATTTTCCTACATTGTCTGTAATTTTTAATGTAGCCTTAAAAATTTGCGGCTCTGTAGAAACAGCTACGTACGTGTGCGTTGGGTTAGGCAGGTTTGAATTTTGCCCATCGCCAAAATCCCAGAAAAAACCTAATGGACCATTCTCAGGGTCTTTTGAATCACTAGCCTTAAAATTAACTGTTAATGGACTGGTACCATATACAGTCGATGCTTCCGCTACCAGTACAGGTCTCAGATTAGCATTAGGGTCAAAAGTTATCTTTCTTACCTCATGAATATCAGGATAAAGATAGCTCACATAATAAAGCCCTCCATCCACTGGATTCACTGCAAAACAGGTAGGATTAACCCTATCAGTAAAATCGATTACTTCTATCGGATTGTTTTTTTCATCTAAACGAAAGGCTTTTACCCAACCCTCATAATCACCTTGAAAATAGAGATTCCGGAAAGTCTCCGGAAAGGTAGTAAGATCATAAAATACCCCACCGATAGAAGAATTTCCCGTAAATGTACCTCCTTTAAATTGAGCAGAACCAACCCCATATACCTCACCATTTACCATGGCTTGTGCCAAAGGCCCCCGCCACTCAATAATGGGTAATACCGGATTAGTCGGTTTAAAAGTTGGATTGCTATAAGATTCATTGGTATAGCTGATACCTTCGAAAGATGGCCAACCAAAATTCTGTCCACCTTTACTGATAATATTGATTTCTTCCCGATGGCTCCAGCCTACATCACCCACAAAAATTGTCCCCGGATTACCATCTGCAGGATTAGTGCTACCCGTTTTGGGTTGTACTGTAAAACGAAATGGATTACGCAAACCATAAGCCCAGATACGTGAGCGGGGAGAACGCGGATTATTAGATTCATAAAATGGATTAGAAGCTATGCCATTACCTGTAGCAGGGTCAATACGCAACATTTTGCCATTGAGCGAACTCAATACCTGGCTTCTGTAAGCATTCACATTCTGGTCGGCTGTAAGAATTCCTGCCGATATAGCCTCTAAAAACCAAGGATTCTGGGTATCATCACTTGGTGGTTCGCTGGCCAGGGCAGCATCCCCTGCTGTAATCAATAAAGTACCATCTGTACCAAATACCAGAGAACCTACGCCATGATTATCAACCAGAATTGGAATACCTGTAGAGATACTCTCTCCTAAAAGTACCTTGCGGCTACTCTCATTAAATGTCTTGAAACCATCAGTTTTATTAAGCGTATAACGGGTTAAGCGTCCAATAGTAGTTTTAAAACCGTCAGCATTAGTAGTATCATAACCTGGTGTACCAAAGTATAAAGCATGGTGACGTTTTACAGCGTAAAGCAAATAAATATAACCATTGTTCAGGAAATCCGGGTCAAGCGCTATACCGTTTAGTCCATGGTCATTAAAATCTAAAACCTCTTTGCTAATATCTATAATTGGGGTAGGATTCTTTACACCATTTTCAACCATAAATACTTTTCCAGCCTTTTCCCATACATACATCCTGCCTTGTTTATCGAAGGTTATGCCTACAGGCATCGTCCATCCATCAGAAACCATTTCATCAACAAAACCTGTAGGCTGCGCAAAACTCTGTAGTGAAAAAAAGAATAAAAGAAAAAGTAAATAATAAACCGGTCGTTTCATATTTCGTTGTAGTGAATATATAAGTATAATTGGGATCTGTTTTTTAGTCTATAAATATAACGGATAAAAGGCTATTTACCTTGTATTAAGTTGATGACTGCTATTACATTGAAATGGTTTGATAGCTGATAAATTAAATTTTAATTAATCGATTTGATGGTACTTATTCAGGACTTCTTTTAAAACCAAAATTCGTACCGATTGCTATTAAATCAGAAGCAATCAGTACGAATCTTTGTCTTTTCTTACTTTATAATGGCTTAATCTTAATTATTACAACCACCCATTTTTGCAGTAAAATTACCTCCCGGTTCTACCTCAAATCCATTTACCAGGTCAATTGATTTTCCGGCGTCGTAGATTACTTTTCTATCAGAGGCTATTTCTATTGACGATATTATCTTGTCTGATACTTTGTATTCATCTATCAAATCATCGGCCGCGCTGGTAATCGTATATGACTCCTGACAGTTGTTTCTTTTTAAAACAATCAGGAAACCGCCATAAGGCTTCATTACTTCATTAATACTGAGGTTTGTCTGAATAGTAGTATTCGCTTCTAACGAAACAATATCTCTTGGTGTATCTCCGTCTTTCAAAGATTGCTTTGTATATTCTCCATTTGAGATAAGCGGGAAATTGAGATTGATTGTTTTTTCTTCATTCAAGCCATTGATGCCTGAAATATACCAGTTCTTTCCTTTCCGTCTAGCCATTACGACATGTGTACCCGGGTAACCGTCTACCAGATGCGTTTCATCCCAGGTTGTAGGGAACTCCTGAACCATCTTTTGTGCAATAAGCGGTAAACCTAAATAACTTTGTGCCATATCTACCAGATGTGTTTCGCCTGACTCAAAAGTATTTAATAAGGCAATTTCATGCACATCTGTCGTGAAATGGGATACTCCACGCCCCTCTCCGATTATTACCGGTGTATAATCCATTGAGCCAATAGCATTCCGCGTAAAAGGTAGTATAGTGTGGTGAACAGGTGCATTGGGTCTGAAATTATCTCCATCAAATATATAGGCTTCTGCTCCTTTTATTGCCTCCATAGTTACTAAATTAGGGTAGGTTCTTTCCCATCCTTTAGGCACTGTACTGCCATGAAAGTTTACCATTAACTGGTAATCTGCGGCATCTTTTAATATGTCCAAATATAGTTTAATTATTTCCTGCTTATCGCTCTGAAAAAAATCTACCTTAACCCCTTTTACTCCAAGATTCTTAATCCGCTGAAACTCGTTTCTTCTGGTTTCTCTTACATGCATCAAGTCTCTTGGCTGAGCATCTATCTGATTAGACGGCCCTCCTGAGTTATACCATAACCATATTTTCACATTTTTTGTATGGACATAATTAATAAGATCATTTATGTTTCCACCATTCCCCATTTTATTCCAGTCTACGTCTATTAGGGCGTATGGCAATTTAAAAGTTGAAGCAAAATCAATATAATCTCTTGAATCCACATAATCAGTCGGACTATAAAGATCCGACCACCAACTCCAGGCTGTCAAACCCGGTTGAATCCATGAAATATCTGCAATAGTTGAAGGTGCGCTTAAATTACTTACCAGGTTTGACTCTACAATGTTCTTATTCTCCTTGCCTATCATGATTACGCGCCAGGGCATTACCCAAGGCAGGCTTGATTTGGCAAAATTGACAAAGTTATTGCCATCATTCTGGTCAGGAGGAGAAAGTTTGAAAGTGCCGTTACCATAATAAGCATCGAAATGACTGGCAAAGAAATTATCCTGTAAATCTGCTTCTGTCAGAAGAAGCCAGAATTTTGAAGTTTTAAATAGGGCCGGGAAAGTTGAATGAGTCCAGATGGTTTGCGTCATTGGTATGCCATTGCTAAAAAACTTCTCGTTCACTGGTTGAAAACTGGCATATTCCTGTATCCAGGCGTTTCCATCGGTTGGTAATTGAAACGTCGTATTTTCGCCCGTTACATAATATTCTCCACCCGATGTCTCAGGAAATACATATCTGAAAGCCACACCATCATCATAAGCACGAAAAACCACATTCATCAACTTATTATTGACTTTGAAGTTCAGTATCATTTCATTAGCATGGTTTCTCAGGCTTAGTTTCTTACCAGATGCGTTCTGATAATTTTCATCGATGCTTCGGGTTGTAATTCCTTCAAAACTAAAGTTATTGGCAAAAAGCTCATCCATTCGTCTCACACCTAAGTCTGATGGATTTACTACCTGGTCAGTAGTTGAGTTTTCAATATAATCCACATAATAGACCAGATTTTTATCAGGCTGTCTTAATTCAACCGTTGCCCTGATTTTAGTATTAGGAGAAGATACACTCCAGCTTTGGCCGATTGTTTTTTGTAGTGTAGAAAAGAAAAAAGCACTTAATAAAATAAGTAGAAGTCGGTGATTCATAAAAAGAATAAATGTTTTAACCTTTGTTCCGCAGATGAGTCTGTGATACCTAGCGAAATATCCATCAAGCAATGGATATTGCAGCCAAACGTATAGACTTTATACTTTGGTTCTACAGGTAAATTCTTGACAAATTTAGTGATGTTGATTTTATGCAACGCTTTGCATAATTGAATACAACAAAAGTTTTACCAAATAAGCATGATTAGAAAACTTTTCTTGTTTATGTCAAAGCAATGGTAAAGATAATCCAAAAATTTAAAACTGAGTACAAAGTTTTAATGGCTTACATTTCGTATAGACATAATATGAACAATTTTGAATCGGATAATAAAAGATGAATATTTACATTCCAAACCTTATTAAACATGGAAGGCACTAAAGAAAACCCCTGGAAACTACAAACCCCTCCTTTGAGTTCAGAATATGAAATGCACAAAGATATCAAGGATGGAAAAGAAGTTTTGGTATGTGTAGTTGGTAAAACTACCTTGTTTTATGACTATAAATGTATAGCTGATTTACATTCGATGCTCAAAAAGCATGGAGATTGGATGGAATTAGGAGCAGCCGATGAGCAAAAACCTGCTAAGGAAGGCACTGTAGAAGCTTGGGGACGTTCAGAAAGCAATCCTATAGGCGGCTGGTATGGTTTGAAAAAAGGATTAAGAGGCCGGTTTGGTATGTACGTGCCTCCACTCCTGGAAAAACTCGGCTTAGTAGAATTAACACATGATCCGAAAGGAAATAGAATGAAAGCAAAATAACACCCCAATCAAATAAATAAACATCAATTTGTATTACAATGATTAAAATTTCCCGGAATTTCACCACTAATATCTTACTCTCTAGTTTATTAGTTTTAACCACCTATTTTCAGGCAGATGCGCAAGATAAGAAAACAGCAGGCAATCCTGTATTTCAAGGTTGGTATGCCGACCCTGAAGGAACTATCTTTGGCAAAAAATACTGGATATACCCAACATTCTCTGCTCCTTATGGCAAGCAGGTATTTTTTGATGCCTTTTCATCTTCTGATTTAGTTAACTGGACAAAACATGAAAGAATTCTGGACACAACCAGCGTAAAATGGGCCAAACGTGCCATGTGGGCTCCTGCCATTATTGAAAAAGACAAAAAATATTACCTGTTTTTTGGCGCTAACGATATTCAGAGCGATAAAGAGTCAGGGGGTATTGGTGTAGCGGTGGCTGATAAACCGGAAGGCCCTTACAAAGATTATCTCGGAAAGCCATTAGTTGATAAATTTCATAATGGTGCACAGCCAATCGACCAGTTTGTGTTTCAAGATAAAGGCGAATATTACCTGATTTATGGTGGTTGGAGACATTGTAACATTGCTCACCTGAAAAAAGATTTCACGGGCTTTATTCCGTTTGAAGATGGCACGATATTTAAAGAAATAACTCCTGAAAGCTATGTAGAAGGGCCATTTATGTTTAAAAAAGATGGAAAATACTATTTTATGTGGTCGGAAGGTGGCTGGACAGGCCCTAATTATAGTGTAGCCTATGCGATTGCAGATTCTCCATTTGGTCCATTTAAACGCATTGGTAAAATATTACAACAAAATCCGGAGATTGCCACGGGTGCAGGCCATCACTCCGTGATTCATGACCCTAAAAGTAAGGATTGGTATATTGTATATCATAGAAGACCTTTAGGCGAAAAAGACGGTAATTCCAGGGTAACTTGTATTGATAAAATGTATTTTGACGAACAAGGATTTATTAAGCCAGTAGTGATAACGAATGAGGGTGTTGAGAAAAGCAACATTAAGTAGTTGATTATTTAAAATCATTATGAATTATCAAAAAAATCCCCTAAAAGGTGCTTTTTGTCGATTTTAATGAATCATAAGTAGTGAGATTATTTATATTTGTGTAAAACATCTCCAAATCAGTTGCGCCGCTTTATTGCAGTCATATTGTTTGCTACTATCTTTTTAGGTAGTCTGGTTCCGAAAGTTAACTGGAGTCAATCCATTAAACTTTCGGAACTTGTTACGCATTATTATCAACATAAAAGAGACGCACCTAAAGATTTCAACGTGTGGGATTTTCTGGTAATGCATTATTCTGCCGACTCACCACATGCCAAAACCAAGCACCCGAGTCTACCTTCTTTTGATATTCATGGGGTAAGCTATTTATATGTTATTCCTTCGTTTATTTCATTCTCAAATGATACTCCAACTCTTTCTTTTGTTGAAAAAGAAGATCATTTCAGTTGGCTAAATAATTATGTCTTTTCTGCTGAGAAAAGACTTCTGAATCCTCCCCGAGCATAAGCAATTGTCATTCCTTCGGAAAACGTTTTTTCTGAGAAACAATAGGCTATAAATCTGCGCGCATAGATTTAGGGCTCTTTGTTCTATTTATCCTTTTACAATTGCTTATTCCTTATTTTCATCATGTTTGATGCCATAATAAAATTCAGTATCAATAATAAAATCATTATTGGTATGATGGTATTGGCACTGGTTGGCTGGGGAGGTTATTCGCTTACTCAATTGCCCATCGATGCCATCCCTGATGTAACCAATAATCAGGTTGTCATTCTATCGCAAACGCCTACCCTGGCTGCCCAGGAGGTTGAACAATACATCACTTCTCCTATTGAGCAACAAATGGCCAACCTGCAAGGCGTTGAAGAAATACGCTCCACTTCCCGCCTTGGTTTATCGGTTATTACCATCGTATTCGATGAATCTATGCCTATGCTTCAAGCAAGGCAACTGGTAGCCGAACAACTAAAAGCTACCGAAGATAAAATTCCTACCCAGTTTGGGAAACCCGAATTAGCGCCTATTACAACTGGTTTGGGAGAGATTTATCAATATACTATCCTCCCGAAAAAAGGATATGAAAATAAATATTCCCTGACTGACCTGCGCACTATTCAGGACTGGATTATCAAACGCCAGTTGGCCGGTGTAAAAGGTGTGATTGAAATCAGCAGTTTCGGGGGATATGTGAAACAATACGAGGTTAGCGCCAATCCAGAGCGCCTGCGGGCTAATAATATCAGTCTGGCTGAATTATATGATGCTTTGAGCCGAAACAATGCCAATACAGGTGGTAGCTATATTGAGAAAAATAATCAGGCTTACTTTATCAGAGGAGAAGGAACAGCTAAAACCTTATCAGATATTGAAAATATTGTTATCAAGACAGTTGGAAGTACGCCCCTATTAGTAAGAGAAGTAGCAACTGTGCAGTTTGGTCACGCCAGTCGATTTGGCGCCATGACTCAAAACGGCAAGGGTGAAACTGTAGGTGCCATTGTACTGATGCTGAAAGGGGCTGATTCAGAAAAAACCATTAAAGGTGTAAAGGAGCGCATCGATCGGATTCAGAAAACACTGCCGGAAGGATTAGAAATCAGTGCTTTTATTGATCGTACAAAACTAATTGATAAAGCCATTCATACCGTTGAAACCAACCTTATCGAAGGTGGGCTTATAGTGGTTTTTGTATTGGTATTATTGATGGGGAGTATCCGGGCAGGACTTTTAGTGGCTTCAGTTATCCCTCTATCTATGTTGGTAACTTTGAGTTTAATGAATACTCTTGGTATCTCGGCCAACCTGATGAGCCTGGGAGCTATTGATTTCGGTCTTATTATTGACGGATCTATTATAGTGGTTGAGGGCATCTTACATTATCTTCAAGACAAGAATCATATCCCTGAAAAAGCACAATTATCCAAATCAGAGATGGATGGACTGGTGTTCAGAGCCGCCTCTAAAATACTTAACTCAGCCATTTTTGGTGTAATTATTATCCTGACTGTTTATTTGCCGCTATTAACACTTTCGGGAGTTGAAGGAAAAATGTTTCAGCCAATGGCTATTACCGTAAGTTTGGCTATTGTATCTGCATTAATTTTGTCCTTAACCTACGTGCCTGCCGTTTCAGCCTTATTGCTGAAAAACGAAGGCAACAAACATTTCAAACTATCAGATACAACTGTTAATACGATTTTCAATGGGTATCGCCCCCTATTCAAATGGGCAATGACGAAGAAAAAACTGGTAATAGGTATTGCTTTTGGTTTGTTTGTAGTTAGTCTGGGTATTTTCTCTATGCTAGGTGGAGAGTTTATTCCGAGTTTGGAAGAAGGTGATATTGCCATTGATTTTCAGACTCCGCCGGGGACATCCCTAACCGCCACTATTGAAGCCACTACCAAGGCCCAGAACGTACTGAAAAAACATTTTCCTGAGATAGACCAGGTTGTAGGCCGCATTGGTGCATCTGAGGTGCCAACCGACCCCATGCCTGTTGAGATGTCGGACCTGATGATTTCGATGAAGGAAAAATCAGAATGGGTTTCGGCAGAATCGAAAGAAGAAATGTTTGAAAAGATGGCTGAGGTGATTGAACGGGAAGTGCCGGGTATGAGTGTGGAATTTACCCAGCCTATACAAATGCGTTTCAATGAAATGATTGCAGGTTCAAGATCTGAAATCGTAGTAAAGATTTTCGGAAACGATTTAGATAAACTGGTTGAAAGAGCCAATGCCTGTGCCAGGATAATTGAGAAAATTGAAGGAGTAGCTAGTATAAAAATAGAACGACTGGTGGGTTTACCTCAGATTTCGGTGGTATATAAGCGTGAAAAACTGGCCCAATATGGCCTGAACATTGAAGACCTGAATCTGATTCTGAAAACAGCCTTTGCCGGAGAAAAAACCGGAACTGTATTTGAAGAAGAAAAACGCTTTGATATGGTATTAAGGCTGGATTCAACTTATCGGAATGATATTGAGGGTGTTAAGGCACTGTATGTGAAATTAGCCAATGGCTCTTATATCAATTTTGAAGAGGTTGCTGACATCTCCTATATAACGGCTCCGGCACAAATCTCTCACGAAAATACCCGTCGTCGCATTACCATTGGTGTTAGTCCTCAAAACCGGGATGTAGAAAGCCTGGTACACGAGATTCAGCAAAAATTAGATGCACAGGTTAAACTGCCTGCTGGATATTATTTCATCTATGGAGGTGCCTTTGAGAATCTGCAAAAAGCCAAAGACCGACTGAGTATTGCCGTGCCCATGGCACTCCTACTTATTTTTATGCTACTCTACTTTACTTTCCGCTCGTTCAGGCAAGCGCTAATGATTTTTACCGCTATACCGCTTTCAGCTATAGGTGGTATTGTTGCCTTATGGGTACGGGGAATGCCCTTTAGTATTTCAGCCGGAGTCGGATTCATTGCTCTATTCGGGGTTGCAGTACTTAACGGAATTGTTTTAATCAGCCACCTCAATCAACTGGAAGACGAAGGGCATCTGGATATTTATAAACGAACTTTCCAGGGGGTTAAGAATCGTTTCCGTCCTGTATTGATGACTGCCTCTGTGGCCTCTTTAGGTTTTTTGCCAATGGCTATTTCACACTCGGCAGGTGCCGAAGTTCAAAAACCTCTGGCCACGGTTGTGATTGGTGGTTTGATTTCTGCCACTCTCCTTACCCTAGTGGTACTCCCGGTTATCTACAGTTTATTTAATAAAAACAAAGTTCAATGAAAACTTATATAAAATACTATCATATATTCCTACTCATGCTCGTGTGTACAGGCCATGACATCTATGCACAAACACTTACTTTACAGCAGAGTATTGAATTAGCTTACAAAAATAATTATCTGTTGAAGATTAGCAGCTTAGAGACTGAAGGGCAGCAATTATTGGTAAAAACAACCCGAGAAATAGCTAAAACTAACCTTGATGTGCAACTGGGTCGAACTCAAACTTACTATGCCAACGATTATACTTTGGGGCTCGTACAACAATTCTCTCACCCCAAACTCTATCAGGCACAAATCAATTTACAAAAAAGCCGAGTTGTTGCCAGCCAGAAAAATGAGGCATTGCAGAAAAATGAAGTAATAGGAAATTTGAAGCTGGTCTATTATCAACTTTTTTACTATCAGCAATTACGTGGAATACTTGTGCAGCAGGATAGTCTCTACCAGAATACCTTACGCATTGCACAGGCAAGATATAAGACCGGAGAAACCAATTCATTGGAGAAGATTAGTGCCAAAGTGCGCTTACAGGAAATCAACAATCGGTTAAAAATTTTGGCGAAAGATGAAGAAACCGCCTATCAACATTTCAAGCTCCTGCTAAATAGTCAGCAGGATTTTAAACTTGATTTCAACATTCCTTTAAAAAGAGATACTTCTATAGTGATCAATGCTTTATCACTGGCTAATAACCCACTTCTTTCGGTATTTGAACAGCAGACTGTTATCAGTCAGCAAACAACAAATGTCGAAAAGCAGAAGTTGAAACCTGATTTCAGGCTTGGATTAATCAACCAGAGTATTGAGCATCATTTCAATCAGATGATTGTTTCAGCGGGCATAGGTTTACCTATCTTCACCAAAGCACAAAAAGCAAGAGTTGAGGCGGCCAAAGTCAATGAAAAAATAGCTGACTCTCAATTAAAGCATATAGAAGCGCAAATCAATGGACAGTTAAATATGCTAAAAATGACATACGAGAAGCTTCGTAGTTCGATTCAGTATTACGAAAACTTTGCCCTCCCTCAAGCTGAACTGATGATTAAAAACGCCATCAAGAGTTACAAGAGTGGCGAGATTGAGTATGTAGAACTGATACAAACAAATCAGCAGGCATGGCAAATCAAAGATAATTACTTCTCAACAGTTTTAGATTTTAACAAGACTATCATTCAGATAGAAACACTTTTAGGAATCAAATAAATGAATATTCTTATGAACACATATTTTTTTCTATCGATATTAGTAATAACAGGGTTTGCTTCTTGTTCAAAGAAAACAGACAACACTGCTGCCACTGGAACTGCTGATACAACTACGACACGGCCACAATCAGAACAAATAAAAATAACTGCTGAGCAATTCAAAAACTTGAATCTGACTTTGGGGCATTTTAGCGAAGTAGTTATGGATGAAGAAATAAAAGCAACAGGTATGGCTGATGTACCGCCTGAAAACGTAGCTTCTGTAAGCATCCCTATTACTGGCTTTATAAAAAATATCTTCACCAACAATGCTTTACCGGGCCGATTTGTTACTAAAGGTACGATTCTGGCTACCCTAGAATCGATTGAGTTCATCCAGATGCAACAGGATTATTTTCAGGCAGTTGCTCACTCGGCATTTCTTGAAAAAGAATTGGAGCGTCAGCAAAACTTAAGCGCTGAGGATATAGGAGTAAAGAAAAAACTTCAACAGGCTGAAGCAGAGTTTAACAGTAATCAAGCATTAATTAAGTCATTGGAAGCCAAACTAAGATTGTTAGGCACTAATGTTGCTACGCTAAAGAAAGGTGATATTTCATCAATTGTTAATATTGTTGCACCTATCAGTGGATTTATCAAAAGTACAAACATCAATACAGGGAAGTCTGTTACTCCTAATGATGTATTATTTGAACTCATCAGCAAAGAGCATTTGCATGTAGAATTAAAAGTATTGGAAAAAGACGCCTTCAAAATCCAGAAAGGACAAAATGTATTAATTGATGATAAAAGATTAGGAGATAAAGTGGAAGGTACAGTATTTCTGGTTGGACAAACATTTGAAGACGAATCAAAAGCTATAAATATTCATGTACATTTAAATAATGAACAACAAGAGCAAAAACTCATTCCTGGAATGTTTGTTAATGCTAAGATTTTAACAGGCACACATAAAACCAAAGCATTACCTGAAAGTGCTGTGCTACGAGAGTCTGATGGAAACTCTATTATAGTTCTTGAAAAACAAAACAATAAAGAGGTAGTTTTCAGAAAAATACCAGTTAAATTGGGGGCCATACAAGGGCAGAATATCGAAGTGCAACTAGTAGAAGAGTTAAGTAGTTCAGCCTCAGTAGTTATCGAAAAGGGGCATTTTTTATCAGGCATGGACGGAACTGTTGAAGATTAAAATTTTGTTCAGTTTTTAGCTTACTATACACAAGAGACAATTTATGGTTCTAAGCGTTGAACATACCTTACATTATAAATATTCACAACCTGTTTTTCTGACGCCTCATTATATTTATTTGTCGCCTAAAGCATCTCCGCATCAGGAGGTAAGCAGTTTTGAGCTTGAAATTGACCCAGTAGCAAATATTCTTTATAAAAATATAGATGTAGAAGGCAATGCGCAATACATTGCCTACATCAACTCTTCTTGCCAAGAACTTACATTTAAGGCTACTTTTGAAATAGAATCAGCCTCTACTAATCCCTATCATTTTATTTATTTTCCATTCAGTACAGAAAAACTGCCTTTTAATTACCCGGAAAAAGAGGCTTTATTGCTTCACCCCTATCTGAATCTGACAGGTGTAACTACCCTGATACATCAGTTTGCCCGTCAGATAGCGGCGGAAGCCAACTGGAAAACAACTGATTTTTTAGCCCGGATTTCGAAATACATCAAAGAGAGTTTTGTGTATGAAAAACGCATTGAAGGCCCGGCCAATGCCGCAGAAAAAACTTTATTAAACCGAAAGGGCACTTGTAGAGATTATGCCGTACTGATGATTGCAAGTTGTAAAGCATTGGGCATTGCTGCCCGTTTTGCTAGTGGTTATTGTTATGGGAGCCTGCTACAAGCACATGAATTACATGCCTGGGTTGAAGTATATTTGCCCGGAGCAGGTTGGCGTGGTTTCGACCCTACAGAAGGCAAAATTGTAGATGAAAACTATATAACCTTAGCTTCTTCGGCACAACCTGAATTAATTAATCCTATCACCGGAGGATTCAGAGGTAGCGCCAAATCACAATTAAATGCAAATGTAAATATCAAACGTCGTTGAAATTTCGTTTGTATAGATAGATTTTAACGCGTAAAAAATAAAGAATAGAAAAAATTCAGTTTTTTTTTATCTTTGTCCGTGATTAACCTTAGTCAATCACTATATTAGTTCGGAATTATCTTCGATTAATGTATAATACCTATTTCCTAAAATTCCAAAAACGCATTCAAAGTGACCCTTATTAAATCTATTTCTGGTATCCGCGGAACAATTGGCGGTAAAAGTGGTGATGCCTTAACTCCTTTAGATATTGTAAAGTTTGCTGCTGCTTACGGGGCTTGGCTTAAGAAAAAAAATCAGGATGCCGAGCATAAAGTAGTTCTTGGAAGAGACGCTCGTTTATCAGGCAAAATGGTTTCGGATCTTGTTTGCTCTACTCTGGTGGGTATGGGTTTTCATGTAATTGACCTGGGGCTTTCTACTACGCCTACTGTTGAGATAGCTGTTCCCATAGAAAAAGCTATAGGCGGGATTATTCTTACAGCCAGTCATAATCCGATTCAATGGAATGCATTGAAATTGCTGAATGAAAAAGGTGAGTTTATCTCGGCAAAAGATGGAGCTGAATTGCTTGAAATTGCTGAGAATGAATCATTTGAATTCTGTGATGTAAAGCACTTAGGCAAAGTGACTTATGATGATTCGTATCTGAAGAAACATATTGATTTAATATTAGCCTTGCCTTTGGTAGACAAAAAAGCTATTGAAAAAGCTAATTTTAAAATAGCAGTAGATGCCGTTAACTCAACCGGTGGTATTGCAGTACCTATGTTGTTAGAGGCATTAGGTGTTACGCAGATTAAGCAAATCAATTGTGAGCCAACGGGCATATTTGCTCACAATCCTGAACCTCTGCCTGAAAACCTCAGAGAAATCTCTTCAGAAACCCGCAAAGGTAATTACGATTTAGGGATTGTAGTAGACCCTGATGTGGATAGATTGGCTTTTATCTGTGAAGACGGTGAACCATTTGGTGAAGAATACACCCTTGTAGCAGTAGCTGATTATATTTTAGCTAATACAAAAAAGAAAAAAGGCCTAAAAACAGTCTCGAATCTTTCTTCTACCCTCGCATTAAAAGATATTACGGTAAAAGCAGGTGGTGAGCATGCATCAGCAGCTGTGGGAGAAGTGAATGTAGTAGTTAAAATGAAAGAAATCGGGGCGAGCATAGGTGGTGAAGGCAATGGAGGTATTATCTACCCTGAATTACACTATGGTAGAGATGCACTGGTAGGTATCGCTTTATTCTTAACGCAATTGGCTAAATTTGGTAAGCCCGTAGGATTTTTAAGAAAAACTTACCCGAATTACCACATAGCCAAGAAGAAAATTGAACTAACGCCTGAAATTAATGTAGATGAAGTATTAGAAGACATCAAAACCAAATACGAACGTTATCCGATTAATACAGAAGATGGCGTGAAGATTAATTTTGAGAAAGAATGGGTGCATTTACGAAAGTCTAATACTGAGCCTATCATCCGTATTTACGCCGAATCTGAGTTTGAAACTACCGCCTCTAATCTGGCAGATAAAATTATAAGGGACATTAAAGAATTAATTTCTCAAAGAGTTTAGTATGAAATCGTGCTAATTTCGAAGCTTTTTTACGGAATTATCACGATTTTAATCGTTTTTTAAAACTCCCATAAACTTTTTTCATTAACTTTGTAGCAAAAATATTAGCTACTACTTCTTTTAACTTCCGTTACCATCTATCTCTGCTTAATTAGCTTTTGCTTTTTGGCATCAATTTTGTGCCACTATATTTAAAAGGCATTTTAACTGTTGCGCTGATTTACAAGACAACTCTTAACACCTTTGAAATGAAGGGAAGGTTTTCTTTGTGTCTATATAATTAAAATATAAATAATACAAGAAAACACATGATTAGTTTTTTTAAGAATATTGAACAAAATCAATATTCACCCAAAGCTGGGTTTTAGTAAAAACTGATACCTTTAGTAAAATATCATACAAAATGATACCTTTTGAAAAGAATACGTGTTTTTATAAAACAATTATATAAGTTTTGTCATTATTAGTTTCGTCAGTAAATTATAAATTTTAAAGGATTGTCAGTTTCTTCAAAATTGTACTTTACTAAAAGTGTGGATTAAATAAAAGTGTTCGCTAAAACATTTATAAGGATAATTCGTGCATTTAAAAATTAGAAGTATCATTGTCATGTCAGGAAAAAAAACAGCTCTATCACTCATTACGTGTCTCCTTGCCCTTTGCGGTTTTTTACAAACGAATGCCCAGAATTCAGCAACTGCCATTGAGTGGCA
The DNA here is from genome assembly GCA_966212365.1 of uncultured Emticicia sp. Lineage (GTDB taxonomy): Bacteria > Bacteroidota > Bacteroidia > Cytophagales > Spirosomataceae > Emticicia. Next base: position 15,519 of record CBIHRH010000002.1, read on the forward strand.
AAGATGTTATGGATGGGATAGCTGGTATGGTGATGAAGGCGTGCGAATAGCCCCTTCCCAAGATGGAAACTACATAACTACAGGCAAAAAAACGCTGAACGGTTATGAGTCAATTGTAGCTTCAAAAGTAAATTCGAGAGGTGAATTGTTATGGGAAACCATTATTTTTGATGACCGCGCTTACACGGGATTCAGAGGTGTCGACATCATGCAAAATTCTGATGGTGGATATATTCTGATAGCCAAAGTAATCAGTGTACAAAAGCTTAGTTTTGTAAGTACCGATTTGAGAAATATCGATAATACCTTTTCTAAAGGTTATTACGATATTTTAATAACCAAACTGAATGCTCAGGGGCAGAGAGTGTGGTTCAAAATAGTGGGAGGCGCAGGTGAAGATATGCCAATCAGAGTTTTACCGAGCTCAGGCAATAATATCATGCTACTTGGTTATACTACTTCTGCAGACCAGGACATGAGTGATTCCGGAAAGAACACCGCTTCTTATAACCGCGATATATGGGTAGCCAAAATCAGCCAGAACGGAGATATTATATCCAAAAAATGTTTTGGAGGTAATAATGATGACCTTCCTTTTGACATGAGGAAAACATCAGATGGTAACTATGTAATAGTAGGTAGTACTAACTCTGATGATGGCTCTTTAGGTTCAAACAAAGGCGCCAAAGATGCTTTTGCAATTAAAATCAATGAATCGCTAAACAGCATCTGGAAAAAAACCTACGGCGGAAATCAGAACGACGAAGCACGCAGTGTGATAGCTTTGCCGAATGGAGACCTGGTACTTGGTATTGTTTCTAATTCTTTAACCGACGATTTCTTCAAAGAACCAAGCAACGATTTCCCTAATAACTACCAGGAAAACGCCTGGCTATTCAAGCTGAATTCCGGTGGAGATCTGGTAGATTCCAGAATATTTGGTGGCTCTGGCAGAGATTTCATCAACGACCTGATTCTGACCCGCGATGGTAGTTATGTTTTTATAGGCTCTACTACTTCTAACAATGGAAGCATTACTGACAGAAACAGAATACCAGGCAATAACAACGATAAGTTTGATGTTTTTTTGATGAAAATAAATACGAATTTTGATATTGTCTGGGAAAAAACCATGGGTGGTTCAGAAGATGATGAGGGTAATGGATTAGTAGAAACAATAGATGAAACACTGATTACAATAGGTACCACAAAATCTTTTAATGGCGATGTAGATGGTAATCATGCTAGTTCACAAGACCCTCGAGATATGTGGTTAGTAAAATTAAGTTATCCTTGCCAGGCAGAGATAGTTACCAGCACAGATTTAGTTGCTGCAAGTACTGATGTTATTGCGTCTGAAAGTATTCATAGTTCAGACAGAATCAGTGACAACTCATCAGTAAGATATTCTGCCAATAAAAATGTTGACCTTACAGCAGGTTTTAATATAGAGCCAGGTAGTGTATTAGAAGTCAATCTTCAGGGGTGTACAAACGGCACAGCAGGCATTAGTGGTCTGCCTATTCAGTTAAAAACCAACAATGAATGTAGAGAAGGGGGTATGAAATTTACTTTCCACCCTTTTACACCTGATGGAGATTTATCACAATACCGCATGTCTATCCAAAATCTTGACCCCTCTATTGAATTTAAATTCTCAGGCAATACACTTATTACAAAAAATAACATTCCTGATAATCACAACGCTTATTACCTGCTAACGATTTCTCGTAATGGTTTTAAAGACTTTGTAGTGCAGGGTTATACAAGTACCTGCGAGCATGATGGTGCCCCAATTGACTGTCCTGAAAACACAAGTACAGTTATATTAGATAAAGACTATTATAACGAAGGCGATACTTTCACGGCTACCTGGACTGGCCAGCTAATCCCTGACCAGACTTTAGAGTGGTTTAACGAAAATGTAACTTTAATTTCAAAAAATGACAAAACCATGGTAGGTCGGATTAATGCGTTCCCTGCACATATTCAGGCACAGCCGGGCGTATTTGCAACTTACCGCCCTTGCCACGGAGCCGTTAGAGTCGATTTCAAAAAAGTTGAATAAAACATATAATCTTTCTAAAAGATTAAGTTAAAAAATAACACTTATAAAATCCTTACTTACAGCTAATTAAGTAAGGATTTTTTATTTCAGTTTTTCCTCATTATTTTTGTACTTTATTACCTAAATACGACGAATTGGAGAAATGCGACGCCCGAGTTTAATTGCTATTTTGTTAATCTTAACATCTACCTGTTTTAGTCAAATACAAATTAGTTTCCCTAAAGAAAGAAGTGTTTTTCAAAGAAACAACCAGAATACTGCATTGGTGAATATTTCGGGGAATTTTGATGGTGAACTTGATAAAGTTGAAGCAAGATTGGTTCCTGTAAAATCTAATCAGGGAATACCGACAAACTGGATGACCATTGCAATAAAACCCGAGGGAGGGTATTTTGTAGGAACCCTGCAAGGCCAAGGTGGCTGGTATACTTTGCAGGTAAGAGGTTGGCTAAATGAAAATATTGTAATTCAGGGATCGGTAAGCAGAGTGGGTATCGGAGAAGTTTTTATGGTAGCCGGGCAATCAAATGCCGAAGGTGTATTAGACTATGGTGCTAAACCCTCTCTTGACGACCGTGTCAACTGCTTCAATTACAGAGTAGAAGATAATTTATGGGATTACCCCTATTTCAGCAGTTTTTCTCATATTGAAACCAATACAATGGTTGGCCCTAAGGGACAAGGTTCATGGTGTTGGGGAGAATTAGGTGATTATCTGGCGCAACGCCTGAACGTACCTATCTTGTTTTTAAATGCTGCCTATGGAGGTAGTTCTTCTGAAAACTGGTATAGCAGTGCACTTGGCAAACCTACACAAAATGCTTTCCACTTACCATATATTGGTGGAGCGCCATATTCAAGTCTTAGAATTTCATTACAATTTTACGCCTCTTACCTGGGTGTTCGTGCTGTTTTGTGGGAGCAGGGAGAGGATGATTCTGAAACTGGAGAAGACGTGTATTATAATAATGTAAAAACGGTTATTGAAAGAAGCCGTGCTGACGCCAACAAGAATCTGAGTTGGGTGATATGCCGTGCATCACTTAACGATTTTGCTACTACACATACAAATCCCAATGTCATCAAAGCACAGAACAGACTCATCAAAGATATAGCCAATGTGTTTGAAGGCCCTTATACAGACTCTATACAGGTGCCTCGTACAGAAGGAGTTCACTTCAAAAACCTTGGCGGCACTAATGATGGTATATCTGATTTAGCTAAAGCATGGAATACCAAGCTAAACGATAATTTCTTTAGTAAGTCTATTCCTTTTCTTTCATCATCGCTTATTACATTGCAGGCAAGTTGTCAGTTTTCCGAAACTGCAAAGCTAAGTTTACCCGGCACTTTCAACTCTCAGCGATGGTCGGATAATACTACGGAAACCTCTCTGACAGCCAAAAATGGCAGTTTTTATGCTATTGCCCGCGATGGCATTGGTAATTACTTCTTTTCTAATACTGTCAATATCAAAGATTTACCTCCCAGCACTGTTCCTTTTGCTACTTCAAGTAGAAATCCTAGTTTTTGCGCAGGTGGCAATACAGAACTAATAACCAACGATACACATTACGCCCGATTCCGCTGGAATACTGGTGAAACTAATAAATCGATCACTATTAATACTTCCGGCACATTTACTGTAAGAGGAATCAATTCTTTAGATTGTTTTTCACCACCATCAAACGAAGTAATTACAAGAGTGCTGGCGCTACCGCCTAAACCCAATATTATTATAGGTAATGGGCCGGTTGTGTGTGAAGGTTCTTCTGTTGTTCTTTACGCTTCGGGTTTTGGAAAAAGCTTCTGGAGTACGAATGACAGCACAGGAAGTATATCTTTTACAAAGCCGGGAGATTATAGCGTTTCTGTAAAAGTTCGCGATGATAACGGCTGTGTATCTCCTACCTCCGACGTAATGAAGGCCAGCATTAAGCCTCGCCCTGAGCAACCTACTATTGCCCAGATTGGTGCATTTAGTTTAGAAGCCGAACAAATGGTTGAAAAAATTGATGCATATGAATGGAAAAAAGATGATGCATTTCTGACAACAAGAGCGGCCATAATAAAATCTGCTAAGCCTGGTTTCTTTACAGCAACTGCTATTAAAAACTATTCTATCAGTAGTAGTCAGATATTAGGATGTCGTTCATTGGCATCAAAGGCATTCTCTTTCATTCCAAATACTGAAATCCAAAATCTTATAGCATATCCTAATCCGGCTCCGGATGGTATTATATATCTTGAAGCTCGCGATGATTTAAGCGATTTACTATTAACGGTTTATAATGTCAGCGGAAAATTTGTTTACTCCACACTGGTGCCTTCTCTCACAGAGCGCAGACAGATAAACCTTTCTTTCTTAGAAGGCGGTAAATACATCGTCCGATTGCAGAATAGCAAGTTTTCGGAGTCAAAAAATATCTGGATTGAGAAGTAGGCTACTCTCCTACTTCTAATGATTTACTGAAAATAGGTTCCATCCAATCTGTAGAGAGCTTCTGTACGGAAGCATTCAACAGGGCATTCCATTGATACGAGATTTGCTCTAAATCCTGTTTTTCATAGCGGTGCTCTACTATATTAAAACTATTCTTTTCGCAAAGAATCACATCAATCGGGAAGTCCACATCATTGGCACTGACACGCGTGGAATCGAAGGCTAAAAAGCCTAATTTCAGCACTTCTTGCAGCGAAGTATTATACTTAAGATTGCGATATAAAATGGGCTTCCCATAATTGGATTGCCCTATGATAATAAACGGAGAGCCTTCAGTAACCTCTATCCAGTTGCCTTCCGGATAAAGCATATATAATTTGTGTTCATCGTCATTTTCAAGTTGCCCACCTATTAGGGCCGACAGATTGAAGGCTAATCCTGCTTCTTTTAACGAAAATTTATCTTCTGCTGCTACCCGCTTTACCTGTTCGCCAAAGGCATTGACGGCCTTATACATCTTATCAAACTTGTGATCCTGCTGTTCTAATGCCTCTTTAAAGTAAGTAATTGCTTTATCACGCACCGAACGCAGGCCGGCTGTCATGATAAACATCGAATGATGATTCGATTGGTGAATAAATACTTTTTTATTCGTAGAAACTTCGCTACCAGAAGTGATACGTGTATCAGCTATGGCCACAAGCCCTTTAGCTACTTTTACTCCAAGACAAAAAGTCATATTATAATGTTGAGCGGGTCGCCGCTTCGATTATTAGCAATGAAAGCAGCATTCATTACCGATGAACAAAAACAAATACAAAAGTATAAAAAGCTACTTTAGTTATTACTATAACTAATATTTAAATTTATTGTTCAACTGGTTTTAAACCAAAATAGGTATCGAAAATATTCTTTGCTACATTATTATTTTTAATCTGAAATTCGTCCAGATATGGGTGCAATGCTTTCTCAAAAATATCTTCAACCTCTGTAAATTCTATCTCATGACGCAACTTACTCAATGATTTTTCAGCAGGATTTGAATACCCTTCGGTCATTTTATGGCCTGAAATCTCATACAAAGAAAGTTCTGCCTGACGGATACAATAGAACATCGACCGTGGAAAACTCTTGTCCAAAACCAGAAACTCAACAATATGTGACGGATTAATGACACGATGTTCCTGACGGTACATATTAAATGCACCTACCGATTTCAGCACTGATGTCCAGATTAATAATTCCTGTGGTGAGCCAAAGGCTTCATCATCAGGTAATAAAGTAAAATAGCGCACATCCAAAAAACGTGAGGTTTTATCGGCACGTTCTAAAAAACGACCCATACGCCCAAAATGAAAAGCCTCGTTACGGGTGACAGTCGAATCAACAATTCCCCAGAAAAGCTGACACCCGTCTTTGATTTCAGTAAAGAATTGTTGGAGTTGCTCTACATCCCAGTTTTTAGCTGATTGAGTTTCTTTAATTTTCAGATAAAAAATATTGATGTGTTCCCACATTTCCTTTGTAATGCTCTCACGTATAGTACGCGCATTCTCCCGCGCAGCCGATAAACAACTGTATATAGAATTTGGATTGCGTTTATCAAAAGTCATGAAGTCAATCACATTATTACGATTGGCCCGGCTATGGTATTCAAAAAAACTATAGTTATCAGCGGTAGCAATCAGTAAGGGTTCCCATTGTTCTGTTAAAATGCCGGGAGCATCAAGGGCAAGGTTCAGATTTACACTTACAAAGCGAGAATAATTCTCTGCCCGCTCTATATAGCGACTTATCCAATAAATAGAATTGGCAACACGACTCAGCATAATATTCTTTGGTTTTTATTGATGACAACCAAAGATAGTAAACGAAATCTGAAATGCAAGCAAAATATTATGAAGATTCCGTTTGTATATATTGGCGAAATATCAGCAACGAAAAATTCACTACTTATAGGTATTTTATTTTATTTTCGTCTATATTAGCTTTGTCATGAAATCGCGCCGAACTGACAAACCACAACGATTATTAAAATCATTTTATCCACTTCTTTAGACTTTACCTTTTATTTATTTTTCTATGCAAAAAATCAGGGTTTTAATTGCTGATGATCACGTTATTGTTGCCGAAAGTTTAGGTTTTTTAATTGATACCATTGAGGGGATTGAGGTTGTAGGAATAAAAAATAGTGGCCCTGAAGTATTAAAATTTTTAGAGAGTGAAGAAACTGACATTATTTTGATTGATTACCATATGCCATTAATGAATGGCATTGAAACAACCATTAGGATTCGGGAGAAACACCCTCATGTACATATTATGCTTCTGACAATGGCAGAAGAGCCCGCCATTATCAAAGAAGCTCTGATAGCTGGTGCTTCGGGTTACATTGTTAAGAAGATTGAAAAAGCTGAGTTGGAAACTGCTATAAAAACAGTAGCAAGTGGAAAAAAATATTTGAGTGATGAAGCCGTTATGCGGCTGGCTGAAATACCTAACCTGAATACCCCCAGCGGGACAGAGGAAGTCAGTGAAAATATTCCAATTACTCCTCGAGAAATAGAAATTCTGAAACTAATAGTACAGGAATTTTCGAATGCTGAAATAGCCCAGAAAATATTTATCAGCCCTACTACAGTAGAAACCCACCGAAGGAATCTGATGAAGAAACTAGGAGTCAATTCGGCTCTTGGCTTATATAAATATGCTATGAAACATGGCTTGATTGATTGATTTTAAACTAAAACGAATATAAATATGGAAGCAACCCGTGAAAAACTTTTAGCAGCCCAAAATGAGATAAATGTAGAATATTCTGGTGGAAATGAGGATCAGTTAGTTCAAATTCCTTTAGAGAATCTTTATATCTCATACGTTGATAACATTCTATCAGGTGAGGAAGAAGTAACCTATTTGGCCTATGTTATCAAAACTCCTGAAGAGGATGCCAGTTATGCACTTCATTTCCCTGTAGATTTTAAAAATCTTGTGCACAGTATTACAGATACACATTTACTGGCTAATCCGGATAGTAGCTTTACTATGCTTAAGCCGGAATTCACCAATATCCGTGATGAGGATAAACGAATTGAACATTTTGATACTACCCAAAATTCCATCAGAAATTTCAACAGCCTGACAGAATTAGAAGATGGCGTACCCAAAGGCATCACAATAGATTTATTATCTGGCAAAGCGCATACAAACGATTATAGGTTTTCTCTACCTAAATATAGCGTCGATTATCTTTTAGGCAAGAAAAGCTAAGACTCTATTTAATATATTAAGCTAACTAAAAAAGTATCTATAAAAAATGATTTTTACCGGCTATAGCCTTCTTGCTTATTTTATCGAAAATAATAGTAAGTCGCCTTTTGAAGAAAAGGATTATCCTTTGTTATTTATTAAAGAAAGCGAAATAACTTCAAAGAACTATACCTATTCTCTTGGAAAGATTATTGATGATAAGTTCGAACGAGAATTATTTATTAAGCAATCCAAAAATTTTAATTCAGATAGTCTGTTATCACTCAATACAGAAAATGAGGTCTATGATCATCTGAAAAATAATACCGGCGTATTTCCCTTCCTTGTAGAAAAAATTCATTTTGATATACATAAGAACTTACTCATTCTTAAATATTACAATATAAAAGAGGAGAATTTTCTGTCTACGTATACACCAAACTCCTCTGCTTCTTTGGCTCAAAAGTTATCTACAATATTGGCAGAATTTCATTCTGCTTTGTTATTGGAAGTAGACAAAGAGAATCCTTATTTTTTACAAGTTAAACCAAGGATACTTTATCTCACAAAAGATGAATTAATAAATAATGAGAATATCAGAAAGATTAATTCAACAATCAAAATAACTAGTAATCTTCGGTCAAAAAGAAATGTAGACATGCTTAATTCTGTTCTTCCTCATTTAAGTGCTATTGAGTTTAAGCAAGATACTGTTATTCATAATGATATTAGGATTGAGAATTTTCTAAAAAACGAATCTGATATTAAACTTATCGATTGGGAACTTGCTTGTTGGGGTGATAAATATTGGGACATGGCATGCCTTTTTGCCATGTTCCTCCAAAAAACTGATAATGAACAATGGAGGGCATATACCAAAAATGCCTTAAAAATTATCTGGCAAAATTATCATCAGGTCCGACAACTATCATACACTGATAGCGATCTAAGAAAAATCATTCAATTTATCGGAATAAAAGCAATCGAGACCAGACTGGAAAAAGAAGGGGCAGATATAGAATCTATATTCGTTGATATGATAATTAGTCCGGAAACTGTGGTCTACAATAATATTAATATCTGGGAAACTATTCAAACTGCTAAAGCATCATGATTAGAGATTCATTACGCGATATTCTAACGAAAATTGATTTTGATACGGATAAAACTACCTTAAAAATTACCGACCCAAGAGACGAAAGCAGTTCTGTTTCTATTCCTTATCCAACAAATGGTAGTATTGAAAGTCCTGACGAACTTATACGTGAGTTTCAGAGAATCGTATATAAACATTATAATTATGACAAAGCTCATAAAGATGATAAAGATGTAGATAAAGGTGAGATGTGGATACCTGATTTTGCCGAACAAGAAATTCAAAGGGATTTATTCTGGACTTTAGAAAGTGTTGAGTCAGATAATACTATAGTTGCCCGTAAAAATAGCGAACGAGTAAGAATACCCGACGGTAGTTATTATAAAATCGGGAAAGTAAATAAAGATGATACAATTCATATAATTACATCAAGATATGTATTCCAATCAGGCGATAAAACAGATGTTAATTTTATTAATATCTATGGCAGATACATTCTAAAGGATGAAGAAGGTGAGGATACGATAAGATTTTATTTTAATCTGAAACCCAAAGAAAAAGCTATTAGTGAGTGGAGAAGAATACTGGTACATAGATTAAATGACAGAGCTATTCCTTTTAATCTGAAATATATAAGACAACTGGAATCTTATGATAGGGCTGATGCCGGAGTACTTTATTTACAAAAGAATAATCTCAATCTTGCAGCACCTATCATCAGACAAGCCTATAATAAGCTGTTAAAACATGACGCTATCCGAAAAAAAGTACCTCTCTGTACGCTTGAGCTATTACCTGGGTTCGGTTTTGCCGAAAGTCCTATTAAAAGAGGTGTGAGTTTTGGAATAAATATTTCAAAAAAAATCAGTGACGGGCTCTTTAAATATCTGGCTGAGAATAAAAATCTGACAAGTATCGATTTTGATAAGGCTATCGATTATATAGAAAAGCAGTTCCCGCTCAAATTTGATAGCTCTTACCTGAACGATGACTCAATACGCACTTATGAGTTTGAATTGTTCAAAGAATCATCCAGATACCAGCACTTCCCTAAAACGCAGGTTTTTCTGAGAGCAGCCAGCCACTTTGCCAATATTCTGAAAGAAAAGGCCATTTGGATAAATAATCAAAGAACCTGGATTACTTATACCGAAATGATTGTCCAAAAAAGCATGAGCTCTAAAAAGCGTGTTGGTTTTCGCTTAGTTAACCAATCAGAAAGAGAAGGCATTGAGTTCTTTCTTCAGAATTTTGAATCAATAATCAAAAATAATTCAATTGTATTGGATCAAATCTCAAATCAGAGCACAGAACCTAAAATAAAATATGGAAAAGCATCGGCTTTCGAAACAATTGTCAATATAGACAAGGGAAAAGAAACAGAAAAAGAAAACCTGAAATATGCTAAAAACTTCATAGATAAATTCATCAATATCAGGTTTGCAATTGATAATGCCTATGGCAATTCAGAGTTTTGTCCTACTATTAGCCACGGATTGGCGTTTTTTGGCTATTTCTTTTTATATATACATTGTCAGGTCACTAAAACAAACAAAAGAGTCCCTGCTTTGAAAGATTTTCTGAATCTTGAATAAACAGAATTCTTTACCGAAATAACAATTTTATTTTTTTAAAGGAACAGTAATCTTAATAGCTGTTCCTTCGTTTATCGTCGATTTAATGCTTATCTGTGCAGACAAAGTCTCTAATCTGGTTTTGATATTATTAATTCCCTTGCCATTGTTTCTTTCGTCTATATCTAACCCACCTTTTCCATTATCCTTTATAAATACATAGAGGTATTTATTATTTTGCATAAACCCGACTTCTGCTTTTGTGGCCTGAGAATGTTTAAGAATATTATTAATCAGCTCTAAGCATATACTATATAATTCCAACTCTATTTTTTGGTCATTAATCAAAACATCTTTATCTACCACTAAATCTATCTTTAGCTTCTCACTTTGATTAATATCAGAGATTAATTTTTGTAAAGCACCAAACAAACCCTTTTCTTCAAAATTATTGGGTAATAAATGATGTGATATCAATCTTACTTCATCGTAGGCGTTATTCATCAGATTCAAAATGTTTGTATACCCCTTCCTCTCCTTCGGCGTCAGATTTTCCGTATCAAGCGCTTGCAACATCCATTTAATTCCGGAAAGCGTGCTACCCAGATTATCGTGCAACTCTGTAGCAACTCTTTGTCTTTCAATAGTCTGCCCTTTTACCAGAGCTGCCAGAATCTCCTGGTTTTTTTGCAAAAGCTCATTATTCGCTTCTTTTAATTCAATAGTGCGCTCCTCAACTTTACTTTCGAGTGTAGCATTTAATTCTTCTAATTCTGTTTTAACTCCGAGTATTTCATTCTTCTGATTTTCGATTAATTGATTTTTATTTTTTAATACCCTATTATTCCACCAGAAGAAAACAACAAATACAAAAATCCCAAATAAGCCTAAAATTAAGCCCTTTTTTATAAGGTTTTCTCTTAGAAGATCTTTATTGAGCATAGCATTGGAGTCTTTAAGTTTTATATTTTCGTACTCAAACTGCATACTTAATAATTGTTTTTCATACTCTTGTTTTTTTGATTCCTCTAAAAGTTGAATATAACCCTCATGATAATATAATGCTTTCTCGTAATTACCAAGCATTTTATGAATTTCATATAATCTTTCATAAATAGGTATTTTATTAAGGTTTATATTAACCATTATCGGAAATTGTTTTACGGCTTCTTCGGCATAATATAAAGCTTTTTTATAATCACCTTTTCCATAGTATATACGTGCGAATGAATCATAACCCATTATCCAATCATGATCAACTACCCCTGCAATATCTTTGTTTAACTGCATGCCTACATTGGCATACTGTATAGCCTTATCATACTCTTTTTTTTCAATAAATGTATTTGCGATACTCCAGGTACAATAATTTTTCATAATCTCCAGCTTATTTTTTTCGGCATAACCAAGGCATTGCTGGAAATAAAACAAAGCTTCATTATAGTTTTTTCTTAAAAAATAACACTTACCAATATCATTAAGACAATTAGCATATCCTTTAAAATATCCGATTTTATCAAAATACGGCATTGCCTTTTTATAATACCTTTCGGCC
>CBIHRH010000003.1:0-27477 GCA_966212365.1 uncultured Emticicia sp.
TATTTCAGCTATCGAAAATCAGATAAAAAGCAGTAAGTCGGCTTTCAATTTTGAAGAGCTTTTTGCGTACGCTACTGTAATGAGATTTGCCCCAGAATCATTAACTGAGGGTTATCCGTCAAGTGATGAATTATTGAAGCTATTAATAAAATACTATCCTGTTAACGTCCTATGGGATACCCCAACAGCTTATGAAATAATAGCCCAGTCAAAAAATAAAACTGTTTTAGATTTTGGTAAAAGCCTTGTCATGAAGTTCAAACAAAGCCTGCAACAACACCCGGGTAAACTATACTTTGGCGGCTTGATTCTTGAACAGACGCAACAAACCGAGGATTCTATTGCTATGTGGAAAACTCTTGCCGATGGAGATACCTATCAGGAACAAGGTTATAAATTCGATGCCATGATGAAACTGGCTAAATATTACTTACCTGCCAATGTTACGTTAGCTAAGGAATACCTTAGCCGATTAATGAAATATAAAGAATTAATTGGCGGAAAAGATAAATTGTATAATGAAGCAAAGGAGTTATTGGAGAAGAATTAAGGATTTTTACTCACACACCTTATAATTCGCCTTACCTTCCTGGGCAATCACACTTCCTTCAATATCACTTCCAAACGGTAAATTCTTTAATAGATACTGCATGTCTTTAATTCCTTCAATATGTTTCCCCCGATAAGCTACTATATAGCTTATCTCATCATTGTCGGGGTACTGGGCAGGTGTCCAACTTAAAAGGACAGACTTGCCATCATTTTGTAAAGTGGCATTTACCACAAAACTACCGGGAGCATGATTAGGAACTAAACCCTGTTCTTGTCGGCAAGCAGTTGTCATCAGCACTATTATCCACAAACAATGAATATATCTAATCAGCCATTGTTTTTTTGTTTCTGACTGATCTTTGGTTTTTCAGATTGGATGGTTTCCGGGGCTTAAGGATAGAATAGTTATTATACGGCAAGCTTTTTGCACGTCTACGCCACCATACTCTGTATCATTTCCCGACGGCGACGAGATACTCCAATGACTGTTCCATCTGAAAGATATATGTTTGAATTGGAAGAATCGTAATGCTGAATATGATTGCGGTTAATCAGATAGCTTCTGTGTACTCGCAGAAAGTCTTCCTGTTCGAAGAAATCTTCATATTTCTTTAAAGTAAAACCGGAAAGCAAGGTTCGTCCACAACTGAGAAAAATCTGGGTATAATTGATGTCGGCCTGGAGGAAGAGAATTTGCTCCAAAGGAATGTTAGCAATTAGTTTCATACGCTAATTCATAGACATAGATTTTCAGCAGAAGCTTCTGCCTGAACTATTTTCTACTGATGAAGATTTATAATTTATTTTCCTGACTTAAGTCTTACAGTAACGGCAGGCCGAAGAGAGATATTGTTTTATCAGGAAGAAATGCTTTCAAACGGTAGCAATATTGAAAAGAGAAACAAAAAAATAATGAATGGCTTAAGAGTCATTCATTATTTAGCAGTTTGACGGTTTTTGCCATTAGATAATTACACAACAGCACGAATTTAACCCAACCCAAATGCTGCGGTGCTAGATTGTCAGCCATGCAACAATCATAATCATTAGACTGACATAGAAGGTTGAAGTAACACACCTCCTCATATTTTTTGTTATACAATAGCCTATGGGGAAACTCTAGACTACGGCTACCATTTCTTCACAGGCAGCCGCACATTTACGACAAGCCTCTGCGCAAGCTTTACAATGCTCCATACCCATCGCGGCAATATCCATTGTGGCATGCTTTTCGCATTCATCAGCACAGGCATTACATACCTCCATACAAATCGTACAAAGCGAATAACTATACTCACTTCCTAAGCTCATAAGCTCGGTAGCAGAGCGACAGATAGCTGCACACTCCAGATCTAGTTGAATACAGTGTGCAAGATCTTTTACGTGCTCCTCTTTCAGACATTCAGTAGCACAGTGGCTACATGCAATTGCGCAGGCGATACATTCGTCGATACAATGTTGAAATTTTTGATGTGCCATAGTTTTATCTTTTTTACATATACTAACAAAAAAATATGCCATGGACAGAGAGAGGCGTTACTGGGTTAGTTTTTACCCAAGAGAGTTCCGATACTAAAGAATATTGCGATATTCAAATAAAACTCTACATCAACGAGTAAATAGCTAAAATACATTTTTTCACACAAAAAGCCCTTATTTGAAGGGCTTTTTATCCTAAAATCTCTATTTATTTCGTTTTGTGTGATTTTTTATTGGTTTTTACGAATAAAAAATGTAAAATTTGTTGTCGATCTAGGGCATGTAGATTGACAAGCAAAAGTTATATTAAACTCAGAAAATCGTAGGATTTTATCTTACGATTTTTTTTCATAACAGAATATACGGAAATTCTACAGTCTTAGATTTAAAATTTTTACTTTTTTAAAAAGAATTTTTTGCTCCTGAGAAAACTCATTCTTTCTCCTGCTTTTCACAAAAATCACGGCAAACCGTGATTGATTCCTCTGTTGGCATCTGATACATTTACTGGTTCACCAGACACCATTTTTAGCTATGCGATACGCCTTTATTTTTTTGTTCCTGGTAGCCGGTAAAACCTTTGCTCAATCTACTACGCTATTGCCCCATGCTACCAAAATAGGTAATGTAACGTCTTTAGGAACTTGCAATGCTGCTGCCAGAGGAACGCAGGTGTTCAATACAACTGATGGCAAAATGTATTTCTGCAATGGTTCAGGATGGGTAGATATGACAGGGGGTAGTGGTGGCGGAGGTAGTCTCACTTTACCTTATAGCGGGAGTGGTACAACTTCTTCGCCTTTGTTTTCATTAACTAATAATGGCTCAGGCAAGGGGCTGGTTATTTCATCTACAGGAATTAATCAGGCAATCCATGGCATTGGTGTAAATGGTGCCGGAGTATATGGCAATAGTACCAATAATGCCGGTGTTTATGGCGTCAGCGATACGGGAGTCGGTGTATTTGGATATGCCAATACTAATTTTTCAGGAGTTTTCAACAACAAAGCCAAAGTTGGGTTCAATCTGGCTATTGGACAGCTCACTTACGAAGAGACCATTGCCCGCCTACATATTAAGGCCGATGGTAATGGTGGCTGGGGGCAGCATATCAGAATGGAAAACGGGACAGATACAGGCTATGGTGAGATTTTACATGATTCGGGCGGAATGAAATTCAGAAATTTTCAGACCGATGATAGTTTTATTTTCAGAAACTCTTCTAATAGTACTCTTTTTACTATTAATAGTAATGGTGACATTTCTGCAACGAGAGATATTTTTGGAGACAGAAATGCACTTATTACAGGTGCCGCTAGTATTGGAACTTCTTTACAGGTAGGAACTAATTTATATGTATATGGAAAGGCTGAGGTTTCAGATGAGATAATAGTTGGGGGGAGTAATATTGTTCTGAATAATACCGCTTCTCCTTCCATTGTTTTGCACGAAACTGAGGGTTATTCATTTTCTAACTTAGCCGCAGGAGCAAGTATTATAAGTACACTGGGTTATCCTGATTTCTCAGGTGTACCAGCTGTATCAGTTGCTCAGGTCGAGAATGGAACAGGCGGTTGGGATAAAGTTTTAGTTACTCCATATAATGTTACTGCTACTTCTTGCAGTGTGCGGTTTACCAATGTAAGCAATAGTGCAATTGATGTATCCGGCACATGGCATTTTACTATTATAGGGCCCAAGTAAGGCTCTATTTGTATTATTCTAATAAATATCAAAATAGTACTATAACCAAAAAACGCAGAGATATACACTCAACTGACTTATTTTCCAATCGTCACAGCCCATAAAACATTCATCGGGCAATATGCTATGTTCATCAGCCTAAATCTGACACTTATCCTTTTTCGATTTCAGAATTTAGCTTTCTGACGCAAATTTGTATCGTTAAAAACTAAATCATGAAAAAAGGTACACTAATTATTATTTTATTTGCATCTATTTTTACTTCATTTGCTCCTGCTATGGCGCAGTTCCCGATGGGTGGTGGTAGCTCTACTCAAAAAGCATTACCGGGCACAGCAGGCGACCAGACTCCGAAAGGAAATAGTAAAATTACAGGAACGATCGTTGATTCAACAACCAGCAAAACTGTTGAATTTGCAGGCGTAGCTCTGCTTGATAAAAATACAAGTAAGCCAATTGACGGAACAATGGCTGACGAAAAAGGTAAATTTACCATGAGTAAAGTAGCCGCTGGTACATTCAAACTACAAGTTACTTTCATCGGATATAATACCAAAACTATTGATGTTACACTTGCCAAAGGTCAGGAATTAGACCTAGGTAATGTTGTTATCACGAGCAGCGCTAAAATGCTGAACGAGGTAACTGTGACCGGTCAGGCAGCTTTAATTGAAGAAAAAGTTGACCGTCTGGTTTATAATGCCGACAAAGATATTACTGCTAAAGGTGGTGATGCTGCAGATGTATTGCGTAAAGTACCTTTATTGACTGTTGACCTAGACGGTAACGTGTCTTTAAGAGGTAGCCAGAATATCAAGGTTTTAATCAATAACAAGCCGAGTACAATCATTGCCAACAGCGTAGCTGATGCCTTGAAACAAATTCCTGCTGATCAGATTAAAACTGTTGAGGTAATTACAAGCCCATCGGCGAAATACGATGCTGAAGGTTCAGGTGGTATCATTAATATTATCACTAAAAAGAACAACCTTCAAGGTTTAAGTCTGAATATAGATGGTGGTCTTGGCAATAGAGGCTCGATGTTAGGCTTGAATGGGAGCTATAGAAAAGGTAAAGGTGGTATAACCTTAGGAGGTTTCGGACGTGGTATCTATAATACTGTTACCAAAACAACACTTGACCAGACAAGTATCGTAAATGGTGTTTCGACTTTGACAAAACAAGCAGGTGATGGCTCAAGTCACGGTCTGTTTGGTCAGTATAACTTAGGTTTTGACTACGATCTAGCCAAAAACCAAAGTTTAACAGCAGGTGTTCGTTATGGCGTGCGTAACTTCTCCAACCAACAAGACCTTGTTACAAATATCTATAATAATGGTATCCTTAACTCTGATGCAAGTTCGAGAAGAGATGTAGATGCCGACAACTTATCAGGAACACTTGATATGAACCTTGACTACCTGCATACTTTCAAGAAACCTCAACAGGAATGGAGTATCTCAACTTTGTATAGCCGCACTGATTTGACAAATAACTTTGATGCTAATTTGTTGAACACAGGTGGTGACCCGATGAGTCGTCAACGTAATATCAATACCAATCTTAATCAGGAGTTCACGGTACAAAGTGATTATCAGACACCTATCAAGAAAAACCAGATGTTAGAGTTTGGTGCAAAAGGTATCTTACGTGAGGTAACCAGTGATTATAAATTCTTGTTTGCCGGCCCGACAGGGGATTTCTCAAATGAAATCAACCAGCCACAAGGTGCATTGACTTACCATCAGAATATTGCAGCGGCTTATAGCTCTTATACTTATACTACCAAAAAACGTTATACAATTAAAGGTGGTTTACGTTACGAACATACATTTATTGATGCCAGTACCAAAGAAGGTGGTCCGATTGGCGTAGGTGATTATGGGGTGTTAGTTCCAAGTATCAATGCTTCAAAAACTATTAAAGGTACTACGGTTAAATTGGGTTATAACAAACGTATTCAACGTCCGGGCTTGCAACAGTTAAATCCGAACTTCAACTCTGCTAACCCTCAGAATATTACGGTGGGTGACCCGTCTCTGAAACCTGAGATTACTGATAACTTTGAGTTGACATTGAGCAAGAACATCAAGAAAACGTTTATCAATGCCTCATTCTTCGGGCGTATTACCAACAACGCTATCTCGCAGATACGTATTCCGTCTGATACCTTGGAAGGTGCTATCATTACCACTTACAAAAACATTGGTCGCCAACATGCTTATGGTACTAATATTTTTGCTAACATTGCAGTAACCTCGAAGATGAATGTAGGTATATTTGCCAACATCATTCATACTACATTAACCGGACAAGTATTAGGGATAGATAATTTATCGCAAAAACTTACCAATTCAGGCTTTAACGTAGGTGGTGGTTTGTTTTCGCAGGCAACATTCAAAAACGGTTGGGGAGCGCAAGCATTCGGTTTCATGCAAGGTAACCAAGTGCAATTGCAAGGTAACCAGGGTGGATTTGCCTTCTATACTGTGGGTATCAAAAAAGACTTTAAAAACAAAAAAGGTAGCATAGGTCTTGCCGGAGAAAACTTCTTCAACAGTAAATTCAGAATTCATTCAGAATTGAAATCGGCACAGTTTAATCAGGTAAGCAATGTATATATGTACAACAGAGGCGTTCGTTTAACATTCAGCTATAAAATCGGTAAAATGACAGTAGACGCTCCTAAGAAAAAAGCACGCTCAGTAAACAATGATGACGTGAAAAGTGATGGACAAGGTGGTGGTCAACAAGGCGGCGGTGGACAACAAGGTGGTGGTACACCTAGATAATATCAAAAGATAATTCCTATCGTTGGTAGTATCGGCGATAGGAATATTCAAAAAGAACCTTAATAAACTCAGAATAAACTTTAATTCAATCTAAAATGAAAACGAACAAACTTTTTGCTACTGCAGTGGCGGCTTTTATTTCGGTAAGTAGTTTTGCTCAGACTGTAGATGAGATTGTAGACAAACACATTGCAGCTTTAGGTGGAGCCGACAAACTAAAATCTGTAAACACCATTGTTGCAGAACGTTCACTGTCGGTACAAGGAATGGATATTCCGACCGTAAGTACCTTGGTAGTTAATAAAGCTGTACGTTCAGAATCAACAGTAATGGGTAACTCTATGGTGCAAGCCTTTGATGGTACTAATGCCTGGATGATTCGCCCGACGATGATGGGTGGTACTGGCGAACCAGAAAATATGCCTGCCGAACAGTTGAAACAATTAAAAAGCCAGCTTGATCCGTTCGGCCCACTTTTTAACTACAAAGAAAAAGGCAATAAAGTGGAGTTGGTAGGTACAGAAAAAGTTGATAAAAAAGACACTTATCACTTGAAAGTGACAACTGCCAGTGGCGACGTATCAGACCAATATATTGATGCTACTACGTATTTATTAACCAAAACAAAAGCATCTGCTAACGGACAAGATATAGAAATTAATTTCTCTGATTATAAAGATGTAGACGGTATTAAATTTGCCTATGCTATGGACCTTACTAACCAGATGGGTAACCTGGCTTTCCTTACCAGCAAAATCAAAATCAATAGTCCAGTTGATGAGAAAGTGTTTAAAAAACCTTGATAATTGATAGCAGGGATGTAAAATTAAAGAGGCGAATCTGAAG
This sequence comes from uncultured Emticicia sp., assembly GCA_966212365.1. Lineage (GTDB taxonomy): Bacteria > Bacteroidota > Bacteroidia > Cytophagales > Spirosomataceae > Emticicia. The sequence goes on from CBIHRH010000003.1 coordinate 7,374, forward strand.
ATTCGCCTCTTTAATTTTATCTAGTTTTATGGACAGGAAATATTCTGAATACTAGCAGTAAAGACTTCATTCGTTCCGGCCTGGAAACCAGGTGTAAACGTAATAGCCTTACCTGCATAATAATTAGTGCCACTAGCTACATTAGCCGCGCTCGTAATAGTTTGAGAGGTACTATAAATACCTGCCGATTGTGAGATATTACTAAAACTCAAACCTCCTGTAGCTACTATATTAGCCAAAACAGGTGTTCTATCAACCGAACAAGCCCCTGACGCACAAGCTACATAATAAGTAACAGGCACTGAAAGGCTTGGAGTAGTAAAAGTACCACCAGTGGTAAAATTGGCGCCACCAACGGCATTGGTATACCAGCCAATACTACTATTTGTGCAGCCAGTTGCATTTAATGTAACGCTACCGTTACCACAGCGCTTTGCTCCTGTTGCCGATGCAATACTATCACAGGTAATATTTATTAAAAAATCTCCTGTTTCCCCATACCCCTGAGAATTTTCTGTTAAATCACAGGGGTCGGTGGGAGTACTATCGTATGTTATCCGAAACCTCATTCTTGATGACCCTTTTTTTGCATTAAGGGGAACCGTAAAATCGCCTGAAGCATTGGCCCAGCCTTCGTAAGTCTTTGTAAATACCACTTCACTATTATCAAAAATACCGTTTCTATTGAAATCAATCCAAACGCTTGCACCTTCTGAAAAAGTACTATTATTGGCCATCGACAAATTGTATGTATGACCCATCGCAAGCTCAATTACACTAGAGTTATCTAAAAAATAGCCCCCTGATTTACATGATGGGGTACGATTCAACAGTACCGTTGATCCTTTTTTAAGGGTGAAATTTGTAAGGGAGTCTCCATCTTCGCATCTCATAGGAGGTGGAGTACAATAACAATCAGCACTGGAGTTGAATACTATCTGAGATATACTACTATAACTGGCATTTGAATTGGCGGCAATTACGCGATAATAATAAGTAGCACCGGGGATTAAATTTTGAGTATCACTGAAAGCTATAACATTTTTTCCCACACTACCAACAGCCACAAAAGGTCCTGTCGGGCTTAAAGAAGATTCAATGATATAACCCATATCGTTATTCGCATTGTCTGTCCAGTTAACATTTATACTACAACCCACTCGTGAAAGATTAACGTTAGTTGGAGCCGAAGCAGTAACACCACTACAAGCCATTGTATAAGTAAAGCTATTCATATAGCTGGTTCTCAATGCATATCCCTCCTCTATGCGTTCATACTGCCCTGCTGTAAAAATGTCACGGCAAAGCCCGTAATAAGACATCAGGTTATTTACCATGGGGCTATAACTTTGCCCGTTAGCATCTAAGGCATGACCTGTATAGGTGCAGGTATTGGAATTATAATTCCCTGCCGGGTCAGCAGGTGTATCACAAACAAAGTCGCCAGCTGAGATACAGTTACTCCCATCAACTAATTCTTTTCCCAGAAAAGTCTCATGTGTATGGAACACATTCCAGTAATGTCCCATTTCGTGCGACAAGGTACCTTTGTTGTAGGTCGCATCATTCCGCATAATAATACGATTCTCGGCCCTATCAGCGCTTGGAAATGCCGCAATACCACTTAATGTCGCAGAATTTGTAACAAGTGAACCGACAAAATATATATTAAGTGCATCGTTTACATTATTCTGTACCAGTTTGCTGTTCTCAATATCTACATTGAGAATATAAAGCTCATCACTATCAATATAATGCACGCTGGAACATAGCGTGAAACTCATATTGATACTGGCATATTTGGTATTCATAACAGCAATAGCAGAAGCAATTGAATCAACGGAAATCCCTCCTGAGCCATCACTCTTCCGAACAATATGCGCTTTGATAGGAATTACTACCGGAGAAACAAGATTGGCTCCTCGCTGAGCAAATTGTTTCATCAGCTTTTCATGTTGCTCTGCAACTTTCTGAGAAGGCACAGGCGTACCACATTCTATCAGATTATTCTGATTTAGAATTACCGGAAGATTTGAAGGATTTTTTCTTTGTGCAACTGTAGTGAGAGTAATAAAAAAGAGAAAAGGCAACAGTAAACGAATATTCATTCAATCAAAAAAGAGTTAGGGTCAAGTGATATTTCAAAGATACTTAATATTTATATACGCTCTGTTGATTTAATTGTATTCCAATAAAAATATGAATGTTCAGAGAAATGAAACATTTCTCTGAACGTTCATATTTGCTTTTAAATAATTCCAATGCTGATATACTTATTAAACTAGTTACCAGCACTTTTCCTATATGTTTTTTTCAGTTGGGGCAGTTCTGTATTATAGCTGAAAAAACTTCACTACCACCTGCCTGAAAGCCCGGTGTAAGTATGATTGATTTGCCTGCATAATAATTTGTACCTGTAGCAATATTGGCTGTGCTTGTGATAGTTTGGGAGGCACGGTAACTACCTGCGGATTGTGTAATAGTACCAAAGCTTAGAGTTATATTGACAGTGGCAACAACAGCCGTACGACTACTTTCACAGGAACCCGATGCACAAGTCACATAATAAGTGGTGGTGGTGGCAAGGTCTGGAGTAAGAAAGCTACTACCAGTGCCCACCGCACTACCTCCGCTGGAGTTGGCATACCACTTAATAGTACCACCAGAACATCCTGAAGCCGCAAGAGTAACTTTTCCAGGACCACACCGGCTCGCACCTGTGGCTACTGGCACTGCCAGAGGCGAGTCTATTGTAGCTGTAACGCTTACGCGGTTACTTGTGCAGGTATTGACCGAGCACTCGACATAATAGGTCGTAGTTGTGCTAATGTTCAGGGTGGTAAAAGTATTGCCGGAATGAAAGCTGCTTCCTGCAGTTAGAGTTACATACCATTTAATAGTACCACCGACACAACCCGAAGCCGAGAGAGTAACCTGCCCGGAGCCACATCGGCTTGCTCCTGTGGTGGTGGGAGTAGCAGGAGTAGAGGTGACAGTGGCTGTGACCGCTGTAAGAGAACTTAAACATTGCCCGGTCTTGCAACCTGCATAGTAAATCCGGGTATTGGATAAACTTGGCGTGGTAAAACTGCTTCCTGTACTAATTGTGGAGCCCCCGGTAAATGCTGCATACCAGTTAATAATACCACTGGCACAGCCCGTGGCACCAAGTGTGACAGTTCCGGTGCCGCAACGGCTCGCATCTATTGCACCAGGCGCTGCAGCAGGAGAATCTATAGTTGCTATAGCACTTGTGCGGCTACTTGCGCAATTATTAACAGAACATTCGGCATAATAGATTGTAGAAGAACTGATACTTGGAGTGGTATAGGTGCCACCGGAATAAAGACTGCTTCCTCCTGTCAGGGTAGTATACCATTTAATGGTACCACCAGAACATCCTGAGGCAGTAAGTGTCACCTGCCCCGAACCGCAACGACCTCCGTTTGTGGTACCAGGAGCTGCTGGAACCGGATTGATGATGGCTGATATACCGGTTAATAAGCTCGAACATTCGCCTAATGTACAACCTACATAATAAGTTTGCGTATTGGAGAGGTTGGGTGTGTTAAACGTATTTCCGGTACCAAGAAGTGAGCCTCCTACAGATTCTGAATACCATTTAACTGTTCCGCCGACACAACCTGTAACACTAAGTGTGAGAGAACCCGGACCACATCGGCTCACATTCGCCCCATAAAGTGAGGTATTATAAACTGTAGCGATTGCATAAGCTCTACTGCTTGAGCAGGAAGCAAGGGTACAGCCGGCATAATAAACGCTGGATGTAGCAATATTCGGAGTTGTAAATGAAGTACCTGTACCCAGCACAGCTACCCCAGTGAGCGAATCGTACCAATTAATTGTTCCCCCTGTACAACCGCTGGCACTGAGAGTTACGGTTCCTGTACCGCATCGGGTTCCTCCACCAGTAGCAACGGGAGCAAGATTACAGCCAATGTATACGAGATAATCTTCTGTTTCTCCATATCCGTTTGCATTATTACAGGCATCTGCCACATTAGAATCCCACGAAATCCTTACTCTCATACGGGTAAGCCCCTCAACAGCATCGCCAGGTACCGTAAAGTTGACGGCCTGAGTTGCCCATGTACCATTAGTTTTCGTAAAGATTTTTTCATCGGCATCGAACGTCCCGCTCTGGTCGTAGTCTATCCAGGCAACTGATCCTACAGGAAAATAATTAGGATTAGACACTGAAATTGAAAAAATATTGTTTTTTGGCAGACTTGGAACAGTTGAACGAGGGTAAGAATAACCATTAATCGCTGCACAAGTAGAGGTGTTATCCAGTAGAGTAATACTCCCTTGTTTAATTGTTACATTACTAATCTGAACACCCTCGCCACAGCTTCGTGACGCCGGCGTGCAATAACAATTGGTACTCCAGTTAACAACAATATTAGCAGTATTGCTATAGATAGCGTTAGCATTAGCTGCAATTACCCGATAATAATAGGGAGTACTGTTCGTTAATACGCGTCCATCAATATAAGTACGCGTATTAGCTGGCACTCTGCCAATGGCAATAAAGGGACCGGTAGAGGTAGGTGAGGCCTCAATAATATAACCCATTTCATTGTTAGCATTATCTGTCCAGTTAAGTGTTACAGAACAGCTGCTTTGTGAAAGTGTAAGATTTGTAGGAGCTGCACCTGGAGCGTTACAGGCAAAATTATAGGTATTTGTTCCTGTGTAGCCCATTCTAAGAGCATAGCCTGCATCCATTCTTGTGTATTGCCCTGGGGTAAAAGTACTACGGCATAGCCCATAATATGACATCAGGTTGCTGATTAGTGGGTTGTATGTTTGCCCGTTCGCATCAGTCCCTGTCCCAGTATAAACACAGGTGGATGTATTATAAAAATAACAACAGGGGTCAGCTGGGGTATCACATACCAGATCACCCGCTGTGCTACAGTTACTCCCGTTTACTAATTCTGTTCCCTGAAAAGTTTCATGTGTATGATAAAGATTCCAGTAGTGCCCCATTTCATGCGATAAGGTAACTCCGTTGGTTGTAGCCGCATTATACATAATCATGCGGTTCTCCATAGGGTTGGCACTCGGAAAGGCTGAAATACCATTTAAGGTAGAGGAGCCTGAGGTCAGGTTGCCTACAAAATATATATTGAGCGCATCATTCACATTATTTAAAACCAAGAGGTCATTTTCTTTATCGACATTCATATTATTAAATGCATCACTATCAATATAATGAATCTCTCCGCATAAATAAAAACTCATCTTAAGCGTGGTATACTTTGTATTCATGGTACTTATAGCATTGTACAAATCAGAAGGTGATAACCCACCCACTCCATTGCTTGGCCGTACAATATGAGCTTTGATTGGAATAGCCACCGGAGAAACGAGATTAGCTCCTCTCAGGATAAATTGTTGCATCAGTTTCTCATGTTGTTCAGCAATCTCAGGTAAGGGTGTTGGGGTAGCACATTCTATTCTTCCATCTTTATCCAAAACAATAGGAAGATTCGGAAAATCTCTTTTTTGTGATAAGACACTAAGCGTGCATAAAAAAAAGAAAATAAAGGGTAAAACATTTCGCATAGGCTTCATGGGCATAAATTAGTTTATTAAAATTTTCATGGAGAAAAAAGATGTTTAACAAAAGCGAAAGCAACCGAATAGGAGAAATTATCTTTCGGGAGACTTAGCTGATGTTTTGATGTTCCTTTAAGGTTTCAGAAAGAGTGGATGCACCCTATATTCAACAGCGCTTACAAACTTGCTGAAAACAAGAGGGAGTTTTAGCGTATTCTTTCCGGAAGAAAATGCTGAAACAGCAATAGGTAGATACCCGGGTGAGAGTAAAAATAATTTTTTCATCAAAAGCAGTTCAGTTAATAGACTATAAATTACCCAAATATATAAAAAATCTTTATTTACTAATTAAAACTATTTTTTCTTTAAATAAATAAAGCCCTGAAAGCATGCTATCTTTCAGGGCTTTGCTCATTTTAGCTTAGCTATCTCATTTTCTCCGCCAATGAAGCTATAAAGCCCCAGTTCTGATGTTGAAATCTACCCATTGAGTTAAATCCCTTTCCAAAAACGAAAGCGTCTCCTTCAATAATAAACGTCAGCTCGTTTTCTCCTTTTTTCATATCTAACACTATGCAGTTTTCATAATTATTCAGTCGATCCAATTTGTATTTAGCGTAATTGAAGACTTCTTTTCCATTCAGAAAAATCTGTAGTTTTCCGGTAAAATCGAAATATAATAACTGCGGTTTATCGTCTTCTGAGGTAATGGTTCTTTTGGCAAAAACTGTCCCGTTAGGATATTCAAAATAGCGTTTAAGGTTTACCATTTCATCATTTTTCTGGTTGATTTTATTCCAGGTTTTCATCTTTTTCACGTCTGCATACTCATAAGTTTTATCACGCGGCAATTGTTCAGAGATAGTCCAATCTGTTAATGACTTTGGAAGTTCCTGAATATATACATTAGCAAAGTAAGCTTCGCCAAACATACTTCTCAGTAAAATATTACCACTATCGGTATCAGTATCCAGAAGTGTAAGCGTCATATCTGCTTCTTTTTTGTTGTTCACAAATACGCGCATTATTCTGTTTCGCACCTCAATTGCTGCATGAAACCATTCCATGGCGGCAATATCAGTTTTAGCTTCATGAATCGGATAATGATACAGTACCCAGCTTAGTCCGCCATTATAAATAGGGATATATTGAATAGCTTCCTGAGTACCACCGTAGCCCGGCCTGAAATACAGGAACTGATAATTCTGTTCGTTTTTTACATGAAAGCCGACCCCCGCCATTACCTTGGCGGCTACATCAAACTCTATTCTGAAATCCTGATAGTTTTTATTTCTGTTGATAACTATTGCTTCTTTTTTGCCATCCAATTTTACACAGGTTTTTTCTTTGTATGTTTGTTCTGTCAAAGTAACGGGCTCATTGTTTTCAGAAAAAGCCTGCCAGTCTTTGAGGTTATTTTGTGCTATCAGATTAAAAGAAAAAAGGGTTAAGGAGGCAATAATAAATGATTTGATTTTGCGCATTTTCATAATAAATTAATTAAATTTTGAGTAATAATTTTTAGGCTGCAAGATGATAGGCTTCACGAAAAATTATACTCACGATATTGAATTGTTTTACAACTGTTTTACGATTATTTTGATAAAAGTCTGATTATGAGCGATATAAACTCAATAGATGAAGAACTCTTAGAAACGCTGAAAAAGGAAGTAGCACAGAAAGCCGGACTGGGCCGGATTGAAAACTGGACACAGAAAGACTATGAATTTCTGGTATTTTTTATTGAGGAGAAAGCAGGTATAAAAATTAGTCTTACTACCCTTAAGCGCATCTGGCGTAATGAATATAACCGATTGCCGCATATTGCTACCTTAGATGCCCTGAGTCAGATTGCACACAATAAAGATTGGTTATCTTTAAAACTGGAGTCTACCAGACTGATTAATGATACAGATATTGTTCAATTACCAGAAAACACACCTATCAATACCGGAAAACCTGAGAGTCCGGAGAAACATAAACCAACAATTATTCTATTGGCGATATGCTTAGTTATTGGTTTATTTATTGGACTTATTGGCTTTAAAGATTGGCCTTTGAAAAAGCCCGGGAATAACCCCGGCATTCAATTCTCTGCCAGAACATCAGTTACTCATACAGTACCTAATACAGTAGTATTCACTTATAATGTAGACTCGGTTGATGCCAAAAAATTCTATATACAACAATCGTGGGATAAAAGACGGAGAGTTGAAGTAGATAAGAGTAATCATCAATTAACGGATATTTATTATCTACCGGGTTATTATATGGCAAAGTTGATAGCCGATGACTCTATCATCAAAGAAATTCCGGTTCATATCAAAACTAACGATTGGGTGATTGCCACACATCAGAATACTATCGAGAATAAAATACTGCCTTCTAAAGACTGGCTTCCAAATGGTATTGTGGGTGTTGGGAAAGAGATTTTAGTCAACAATAAAATTGAGGTCACAGAGCCTTTTATGCTCACTTTTCATAATAGCCGGGATTTTAAAATTGATGGGAACAACTTTGTTTTTTCTTCCGATATTAAAATGGATTCAACTGGTATTGTATGCCCTGCAGCGGCCTTATTATTGAAAGGCGAGAAAGAATACATGTATATTAATCTAGGAGCAAAAGGCTGCGAAAGCGAAATTAAAATGAGTATCGCAGAAAGAAAATTCGATGGCAAAAATATGGATTTAACCGCCTTTGGAACCTCTATCTATATATGGCAGAATATTAAGGTTATCAATAAAAATCAGACTATAACCATTGAGTTGAACGGCAAAGAAATATTTAAAACCACTTATACCAGACCTCTGGGCGAGTTGAAAGAAGTAGGTTTTATTTTTAAAGGTAATGGCATCATCAAACAAACAAAAGTTGATAAGCTTTAATATTTTCGGCTTAATAGTATTTGAAAGATAATCACTGGTTCACTCATTCACTAATTACATCCCCCGGCCTCTGCTTTAAATATCGTTCCCTTTTCAGCCTTAAAGCCGGGGGAAAGATTTATTGCCGCAGATTGATAAATTGCCATTGTACCTGTCCCATCAATCCAATTGGCAGCATTAATAGTTCCTCCTGTAGCTAATGCCTGTATGGTCTGCCCGCCTGCTACAATATTATTTACGGGCTTATAAAGCGAAACAATTGTCGGACAGTTACCTTCTATGTTTATTAAATAATCTTCTGTTTCACCTGTTACATAATTGCCGCAAGGAGCCAAAGGTTTATCGTCCATGGTAAGCATTACTCTCATGCGTGTATATTTTTGTGCAACAACCGAATCAGGAATCGTAAATGAGCCTGCGATAGGCGCATCATTAGTTGAATCCTGCGTAATAAAAACTCTGTCTGTAGTTTCAAATATGCCGTTTTTATTAAAATCTATCCAGATAGATGCATGCACAAAAGGCCCTCCTACACTCCCCGGATGAATGACAAAATTTTGCACCTGTCCTTTAGTAAAAGTACGAATGGGAGTAAAAATAAACACTTGTTCTCCTGCCGGAGCACACTGATAATCCAGATTAAAGAAAACACTATTAATCTCAAAAGCAATCATCTTTACCGGCCAGTTGTCACAAGGGTAAGTATAAGTGGTTTTACAGTATTCAACCGGAGGTTGATTGTTGGTAGTGAAGGTAGAAGTGGTAAAAACTGAGCAATCGACCTTTACACGCCAATCGTATATGGTATTTGCCACAAGGCCGGTAATAATGAGTCCCTCCTCCTTTGTTGTTTTAGTTATCCAGGTGCTTGATGAGGCGGGTTTATACTCAACCACATAATCACCTTCTCCTACCGGATGCTCCCATAAAAGATGCGCTGTATTCCTAAATACATTTATAGCCGAGAGATTGACAGTAGGCTTTGTATTACCCATACAAGCCTGTACCTTTCTTCTTATCAGATTACCGGGTAAAACCCCAAAACCATTATACAGATTAAAACTAGCTCCTCCTATATCATAGTAACTCATGATAGTGCCCCCAAGTTCAGGAAATGGGTTCAAACTACAAGATCCTCCGTTTCCTGGTCCTGACTCTACTGTCCAAAAATTATCGAGCGCACCACAGGGCCATAGACAACTGTTCGTGTGTGGTGATCCTAAATTATGCCCTATCTCGTGAGTAATCACCTTGACGGCCCTCGAATAGGTAGGTACTTCTACCACTGTATCGCCTATCCCTGTAGCTACAGACCAGCCCTTACTACATAGTACATCAATTGCGCCCATGCCACCGTTAAATGGTTTACTTGATAGTAAGTGAGCGATATGCCCATTAAAATTCCCCCCCAGGGTATCAGTTAAATACGAGCCAAAGGCGTGATAAAGCTGGTAAAAATTAACTGTATAGGGTGACATAAAAGGCTCATTCTTATCCCAGATTTTGAGTTCAGAAATCTGTACATCTATCCATTCCCGGTCATATAAGATTATTACCTGAGCAAATAGATGCGTAACAAAATTAGTTGCTGTCACCATGCTCGAATCCTGGTCTTTAAATATCTGGTAGTCGGCTTCCAGATGAATCAATACCGGATTACAGGCCTGAGCACTATCACGGACAGGTGCAGTGCTGCAAGAACCAGCGTCGGCCACTTGTCTGAGTTTTTCTTCACTCAACCCGCAATCAAAAGTTTTTTTGGTTAGCAGGTCTTTATCATTATACAATATATAATTTTCCGATTTCCTGATTTTACCTAAAACGTGATTGCCATCTTTATTAGAGATAAAGCCGCTTATTTCTCCATTACTGATGCTTATGGCTACCAGAGAATTCGGGTCACCTTTAATAATACCCTTATAATGAATAGATTTAACGAAAGGCACTTCTTTATTGGCAGCATTGAGTAATCTGAATTGCGGACCATATATATTAATAGGAATTAGTTCTAACTCAAAAGCGCTTCCATTAGAAGAGGGAATAGCCAGATTCAGAAATGAAGCCTTTTTTTGTGATAGTCTGGCTAATTCAGCTTTATTTACTGAAAATTCTATAGCTGAGCTGTTTGCTGTCAATCCCAAACTTTTTTTCCGAAGAGATGATTTAGAAGAATAAAAAAGTTTCGACGCTTTTAATGGAGTCAATCGTTTTTTTGCAGCACTAACTTCTTTATATATTTTATTTTGCGCATAACTACACAAAGCAAGTATTAAAAAGCTTATTAATAAAAAACCACTTTTTTTCATGATAATAGGTTGTTAAAAATAAATGGATTCAAAAACTTACTGCATTCACTAAATCACCGTGTTGTGACCGCTAATTTCTCAGTTACACCCTCCCGATTCCGCCTTAAATATCGTACCTTTTTCGGCCTTGAAACCTGGCGAAAGATTGACTGCCGCTGATTGATAGGCTGCCGTTGTACCTGTCCCATCAATATGATTAGCCGCATTAATGGTACCTCCTGTTGCCAGTGCTTGTATTGTTTGTCCTCCTGCTACGATATTATTTACCGGATTATGAAGCGACACAATTGATGGGCAATTGCCTGTAATATTTATCAGATAATCTTTTGTTTCTCCTGTATAATACGGGCCACACGGGGTCAATGCTTTTTCATCCTTAGTCAGGATAACTCTTAAACGGGTATATTGTTGTCTGACAGTACTGTCCGGTATGGTAAACGCCCCTGAAATAGTGCCTGTATTACTTGAATCCTGGGTAGCAAAAACTCTGTCTGTCGTTTCAAAAATACCATTTTTGTTAAAGTCGATCCAGATGGAAGCTTGAGAATAAGACCCACCTACACTGCCCGTATGAATAGTAAAATTCTGTATTTGTCCGACACTGAAATTACGGATAGGGCTAAAAAGGAATGTTTGTTCTCCTGATGGAGGGCATGAAGAATCGTTACTGAAATATACATTATTCACCGTAAAAGCGGCGATTTTCATAAACCAGACATCGCAACCATATTGATAAGCTACATCACAATAATTAACCGGAGGCTGGTTATTAGTTGTAAAAGTAGACATGGCATAAGTAGAACAATCTACTTTTATGCGCCAGTCGTATACCGTATTAGGTGAAAGTCCTGTAATAATCATTCCATTTTTTGTAGTGGTTTTACTCGTCCAGCTACCTGATGAAACAGGTTTATATTCAACTGTATAATCTCCCTCTCCGACAGAATCTTCCCATAATAAATGCGCACTATTTTTATAAATATTAATAGCCGATAAATTAATAGGCGCAGTAGTAATCCCTAAACATGCCTGCGCACGACTTCTTAAAAGATTACCAGGTAGAGGGCCAAAACCGTTAGAAAAATTAATACCATGCCCTGTAAGATGACAATAACTCATAATAGTGCCCCCATTGACAGGTGGTGGCCCTGAGCCACAGTTACCCTCTTTATAATAACAATTATCAATAGGCCCCCCCGGCCATGAACAATTATGTGTATGCGGTGAACCTATATTATGGCCAATCTCATGGGCAATCTGATTGACACTCCATGAATAAGTAGGCACCTCTACCACTATCGTATCTATTCTTGAACTGATAGATTTACCTTTATTACATAATTGGTCTATTTCACCTTTGCCCCCACCCAAATATCGGCCTGACATGAGATGTGCAAGATGCCCGTTAAAATTTTCGCCTATATAATTTACATAAGCAAAATATTGCTGTTGAAAAGTAACTGTCCCGGCAAAAGGATCTATAGTATCCCATATTTTGATTTCTGAAACCTGAATATCTATATTCTCATTGTTATATAAAACCGCTATCTGTGCAAACAGATTTTCTAAAAAATTGTTGGTTAATACCATGCTCGAATCATGGTCCTGATACATCTTGTGGTCAGCTTCTAAATGAATCTGAATAGGAACACAAGATACATAAGTATTGGCAGTTGTCTGGCTAACTTCAGTACTGACTATTTGTTTGATTGATTCTTCGCTTACCCCACAGTCAACATTACCTCCATGTATCAGGTCTTTATCGTTATATAGTATATACTGTTTCGAGTTTTTTAGTTTACCTAAAATATGATTCCCATTCCGGTTAGAAATAAATCCATTAATTTCTCCGTTGGTAATGCTCAATGCCACCAAAGACAGACTATCGCCTTTAATAATACCCTGGTAATGCAAGGATTTATTGGTTGCTACTTCTTTATTCTGAGAGTTCAGCAATTTAAACTGCGGGCCGTAGATATTAATGGGAATTAATTCTACCTCAAAAGCATTCTGTTTAGAAAAAGGAATTGATAGATTTAGAAACGGGGCTTTTTTTTGTTCTAATTTGTTTAGTTCAACCTGATTTATTGCAAATTCAATGGCTGTATTATTAGTAATAAGTGCTTTTTGAGTATTGGCAGAAACAGGTGTATTAAAAAGTGTAGTAGTTTTTAATGGAGTAAGCCGTGTTTTAATACGCTTGATTTCTTGATATACTTTGTGTTGTGCGTGGCTACAAAAAACAAGTAATAAGAAACCTATCAGCAAAGAACCAGTCTTTTTCATGATAATAGGTCAGTTGAAATAAATGGATTAAATTTTTAAAACATTCACAGATGGATTCAATAGTAAGAACAAACTTTTTTAACCATGTGCAGAAACAATACTGTGGGAGATAAACGCCAAACAATTACCCGAGAATGAATCCGCTATTCTTATTATGGTGTTGTACTTAAACTACTATAAATCACTAAGTTAGCGCATATAATTTATCCATTCAAAATATTCCGGAGAATTATTATTTTCAGGTATTTATCGACAATAATTTATTTGTTCAAACCTTATCAATAACTTATTTTTATATTGCTTTAAAAGCATACCTCATTAACAATGATACATATACCTACACCACAAGAATTTAGCTATAAAGAGCTTATAAAGTTCTTATCCCGCAATGAAAAAGAGTGCCTGCATACCATTAAAGACAATATTATATTTAAGGCTCTGGAAATAGATAATGAGTTAGTATTGTTCTCTATTTCATTCGATAATGAACTTATTGCTACCATTCATACCGAAAATCAATCACCAGCTATTAAGGATAAGGTTAGAAGTTATATTGAAGACTGGTTTGATTTGACAGCCGATTTGAAAACGTTTTATGAGATAGCCCGACAAGACCCTATTCTATACCAACTTTGCCAGAAGTACCATGGACTTAGAATGGTGGGCATGCCTAATCTCTTTGAATCGTTGGTATGGTCGGTTATCGGACAGCAAATCAATCTCAATTTTGCTTATTCTTTAAAACAACGATTAGTCCATACCTTTGGCAAAAGTATCACCTTTCAAGGCGAAACTTTCTATGCTTTACCTACCCCAGAAACCCTGGCGGGTTTACAGATTGAAGATCTTCAACCCTATCAGTTCAGCAGAGGGAAAGCGCAATATATTATCAATATTTCAAAAGCATTTACAGAGGGCACCCTATCGCAACAAAAACTGGCTTTGCTTAGCTATGATGAAATCAAACAACAATTAGTAGCCATTAAAGGCGTGGGTAACTGGACGGCTAATTACTCGATGATGAAGAGTTTGAGAAGTTATGATGCTTTTCCGGTAGAAGATGTTGGGCTACATAATGCTGTAAAAAACCAATACAGATTGGCAGGTAAACCAAGCATTGCCGAATTACATCAGATGTCAGCTAATTGGTCTGGCTGGCGTGGATATGCTACTTTTTACTTCTGGCATTCATTATTGGGATAAAAAAATAGCAGATGCCCAACACATCTGCTATCGCACTAATTTTTATATTCAACGGTTTAATTACAACATGAAATAGAAATAACCTTTCTTGTTTGCTTCAAGATAACGGATTACCAACCCGTTTTACAACATTTCAACAGGTTGAATTTCCTTCTTTTCCTCGGGCAATATAAAATTCATTGCTTTTTCTACTTTTTCAGGTAGCAAAGCTATATCCAGTACTTCCTGCACATAATCTACATAATGGAAAGTCAGGCCATCGGTATAAGCTGCACCTATTTCTTCAACATCCTTACGGTTTTTATAACATATCACAATTTCTTTGATACCTGCACGCTTGGCCGCCGGAATTTTTTCTTTAATTCCGCCCACTGGCAAAACTTTACCTCTTAAGGTTATCTCGCCTGTCATGGCTAAATTTGATTTCAGTTTTCTTTGAGTGAAAATAGAAGCCATTGAGGTAACCATCGTGATACCTGCTGATGGACCATCTTTTGGTACAGCCCCCTGTGGCACGTGCACGTGTAAATCATAATTCTGGAAAATACGGTAATCAATACCTATTTCTTCAGCATGCGATTTCAGATAAGATAAAGCTGTCACTGCCGACTCTTTCATTACATCCCCTAACTGACCTGACAAAGTTAATTGACCTCTACCACGACTCAGACTCGATTCGATAAATAGGATATCTCCTCCTACTGATGTCCAGGCTAAGCCTGTTACTACACCTGCGGTTTCGTTACCCTCATATAAGTCATGGTCGAATACCGAAGCACCTAACATTTTCTCTACATGCTCTGCTTTTATCAATTTCGGATATTCTTCCTGCATTGCAATAGCCTTGGCTATTTTTCTGACCAGCGTTCCTATCTGCTGCTCCAAACGTCTTACACCTGATTCTCTGGTGTATCCTTCTATTACTTTCTGAATCGCCTTATCATCTATTTTTAAATCTTTTACCTTGATACCATGTTGCTCTAATTGTTTAGGCACGAGGTGTTTCTTGGCAATTTCGATTTTCTCTTCTACTGTATACCCCGAAATCTCAATAATTTCCATTCTGTCTCTCAGTGGTGCCTGAATGGTATCTAATGAATTGGCAGTTGCAATAAACAATATCTTCGAGAGGTCATAGTCAACTTCTAAGTAATTATCCTTAAATGTTGAATTTTGTTCCGGGTCTAATACTTCTAACAAAGCAGAAGACGGGTCTCCACGAAAATCACGGGATACTTTATCAATTTCATCTAATACAAATACAGGGTTCGATGCCTTAGCTTTTTGCAGGTTCTGAATCACTTTGCCGGGCATAGCACCGATATAAGTTTTTCTATGTCCACGTATCTCGGCTTCATCGTGCAGGCCACCTAAGGCCATTCTTACATAGTTACGCCCCAACGATTTAGCAATAGATTTACCTAAAGAGGTTTTACCTACACCCGGAGGGCCATATAAGCACAAAATGGGAGCTTTCATATCGCTCCGTAATTTCAATACTGCCAAATACTCAATGATACGCTCTTTTACCTTATCTAATCCCGAATGGTCGGCATCCAGTATTTTCTTTGCGCGTTTCAGGTCAAAATTATCCTTGGTATATTCATTCCACGGAAGCTCTATCATTGTTTCGGCATAGGTAAGCGATACACCATACTCTGGTGCCATTGAGTTCATTCGCAGAATCTTGTTCAATTCTTTATTAAAATGCTCATTGGCTTCTTTACCCCACTTCTTCTTCGCGCCTTTAGCTCTTAATTTTTCTACTTCCTGGTCAGGGGTTTCAAGACCGAGTTCTTCTTGTAATACCTTTATTTGCTGACGCAGATAGTATTCTCTTTGTTGTTGGTCTATATCGAGGCTGGCTTTGCTTTGTATATCCCGTTTGATTTCTAATACCTGAATCTCCTTCATCATGTGTTCAAGCAATTTATGTGCTTGTTCACTTCCATCGAAAGTCTCTAATAACAACTGTTTTTCGCTGATTTCGATGTTCAGATTAGAAGACAAAAAGTGTGTCAGAAAACTCGGACTATCAATATTACTGATAGCCATCTGGGCATCTTTCGGAATGTCAGGATTCAGGTTAAGAATTTTATAAGCGGCTTCTTTCAGACTTTGAATCAAAGCCTTTACTTCTTTCTTACGCACACTCGGAAAATTATCCGGAATATATTTTACCGAAGCCGTTAAATGAGGTTCTGTCTGATTATATTGAAGTATTTCAAAACGACGGCGCCCCTGAATAATAACCGTTACGTTACCATCAGGCAATACAATCATTTTCAGGATAGTAGCAATTGTCCCTACTTTGTATAAATCGTTGGCTCATTAGGTGTATGGCGTATCTGTGCTACCACACCGATAGTTTTATCAGTACGATAAGCCTTTTTAACCATTTTGATGAATTTTGCTCGTGTAACTGTAACAGGTATAACAATACCGGGGAACAAAACAGTATTTCTCAAGGAAAGAAGTGCCAGGTCAGTTGGCAAATTATTTTCATTTTCCATCACTTCATCAGGTGAAGCGATTTCAATCATTTCTACGTTTTCTACGTCTTGGCGTGCCATTACTAGGCTAGAGATTAGTTCACGATTCATGTACCACAAATTTAGATTCGTCTATACGATTTCTTTTATACAAAGAAACCTTTTACTATACAGCAAATATTGATTATTATAAAAACTAATCCCTCTGAATACTTTCAAATGGCCGAAAATGGTATAAATACATCTGCCAGATTGTCAGAGTGAAAGTACAAAACGTTTTTAATAATAAAAAAAAATATTCGTTTTTTTTATAGCTCAAACCTAATGCCAAGCCAAAAGTATGGCATTGTGGCAGGTAAATCCATTAAATCTTCTCGCGTTTCAAAAACCTTGCAGGATTATTGGCAATTTTTGATTTATTTTGATTTCTATTCTGACAAAATTTTAGGAGGTTGTTTAAAAATTATGATTCGACCTCCAAAGGCATCCGCGCGGCGTCCGCTTTTTCAGCTATACTGCGTTGCTTTTTTTCGGTGTAGCTGCCGCTTCGGCGGTCCGATGGCTACATCTGCAAAATGCGCCCGCAGCGGTGGACCGCTTGTCTAGCTAAAAAATCTGTCCTTTTAGGTCAGAATAACAAAATTTAAACAATCTCCAAACTCATGAAAAAAGTATTGTTGCTCGTTTTTCTACTTATCAACACCTTATCCGTATTTGCCCAAAAAACACCTGATTTTCTTACTAACTATAACCAGCATTGGGTAGATTCTGTTTTCAATACCCTCACATTAGAAGAAAAAATCGGTCAGCTTTTGATGCCACGTGGTAATACCTCGGGACAAGGATATAATTTTGATAAGCTCAAAAAATGGGTGCAAGACTATAAACTGGGTGGACTGGTGTTTTTTGCTGGCCAACCTACTACGCAAGCCCGCATTGTAAATGAGTTGCAGAAGCTATCAAAAGTACCTATGCTGATAGGTATGGATCTGGAATGGGGCTTGGCTATGCGTCTGGATAGTACCGTGCGCTTCCCATACCAGATGACCTTAGGTGCTATGCGAGGCAAAGAATCAGACATCAGAGAAATGGGTATCGAAATCGGGAAACAATGCCGTAGAATGGGTGTCCATATTAATTATGCTCCAGTGGTAGATGTAAACAATAATCCCAATAACCCTGTTATTAACTTCCGTTCTTTTGGGGAGAATAAATACGACGTAGCCAGCAAAGCTTTGGCTTATATGCAAGGAATGAACAGCGAGCGTATTCTTACCTCTGCCAAGCACTTCCCGGGTCATGGAGATACGGGTGTAGATTCGCACTATGATTTACCGCTAATTGCCCATGATAAAAAACGCCTGAATGATATTGAGTTATATCCGTACAAGACTTTGATTAATAGTGGTTTGAGTGGGGTAATGACCGCGCACTTAAGTATTCCGGCATTAGACTCAACCAAGAATTTAGCCTCTACCCTATCAAAAAATATAGTGACCGATTTGCTTCGCAAGGATTTGGGGTTTAAGGGTTTGGTATTCACTGATGCCATGGATATGCAAGGTGCAGTGAAATACTTCCCGAACGGACAAGCTAATGTAAAAGCCATTCTGTCAGGTAATGATGTGCTGGAAACTTTTGAAGATGTGCCTGCTGCGATTGCCGCTATCAAAAAGGCGGTTGAAAACAAAGAAATCTCAATGGAGGAAATTGATTTTCGGGTAAAAAGAATTTTGATGGCGAAATCGTGGGTTGGACTTGACCATTACAAACCGATTCAGATTGAAAACCTGATTAAAGATTTAAATACCACTACTTCTGATGTATTGAATCGCCAGTTTGCTGAGGCTTCTATTACTTTGGTAAAAAATGAAGACAATATTCTGCCAATAAAAGATTTAACCAGGAAAATTGCCGTAGTATCCATAGATGCCAGCCAGCAAACAGTTTTCCAGAAAATGACGGCTAATTATACTACGGTTGATAATTTCCTGATACCTGCCAATGCCGCTGATTCTACGATTAACAGAGTAGTAGAGCAAACCAAAAACTATGATTTGATAGTGGTTGGTGTGCATCTGAACAATATTCGTCCGGCAGCTAAATATGGAGTTACTGATGCCAACAAAAAAGCGGTGAAAGCATTAACCAATACTGGCAAGGCGGTAGTTACTTTATTTGGCAATCCATATGCTCTTGATAAATTTGAAGAGTTGGAGAAAGCTAAAGCCATTGTGATGGCTTATCAGCTGACCAATTATATGGAAGATGCTTCAGCACAAGCTATTTTCGGAGCTATTCCATTTATAGGCAAGCTGCCAGTAACAGTTAACGAGCGTTATCCTTTAGAATTGAGTATACAAACGAAGGCAATAGGTCGTCTGGCTTATGGTGTACCTGAAATGGTAGGTTTGAATAGCGAGGTTTTCAATGCCAAAATGGATTCGGTAGCGAATTTAGGGTTAAGAGAGAAGGCGTATCCGGGTGCAGTACTGGAAGTAGCCAAAGAAGGCCGTGTGATTTATCATAAAGCCTTTGGGTATCATACTTATGAAGCAGCCAAAACTGGTGGAAATAATATGAATGACCTGGTGCTACGCGCAGATAATAAGAATGATGTAATGGACGAAAAGGTGAAAAATACCAGTTCTAATTTAGTACTTAGCACTCCAACCAATACTATATCAAATGGCAAAGTAAAACTAACTGATTTATATGATTTAGCTTCTGTAACGAAAGTAAGTACTTCTTTACTGGCTGTAATGCAATTGATGAGCGTAGATAAGTTCGATTTAGACAAGACTTTCAAAGATTACTATGCAGAATTTGATAATTCGAACAAAGCCAATCTGCGATTCAGAGATATGCTCACGCATAAATCCGGATTAAAGGCATGGATACCGTTCTGGATGGATGCGATTGATTCGGTAAAAAGTGTGAGAAATAGCCCGGTATTTAAAGAGAAATACGCTGATAAGTATAGGAAAAAGTTATTTATGGGCAAAAAGAAATATAATGCTCTGCTCATGAAGGCCATTAAAGAAGATAAAACCTTGTGGAAAGAAACCCTCTCTTCTAACACTTTAGTATTGAAGAAAAATACGCTTTCTAATAAACCATCGGCTGAATTTCCAGTACAAGTATCTGATAGTTTGTGGCTATATAAAGATTGGAGAGAGAAGATTTTCCAGGCTATTGAAGATTCTCCTGTAAAACCGGAGCAGGGATATGTATATAGTGATTTGCATTATTATACCTACCCAACCTTTATGCCACGCATTACAGGAGTGCCCTGGGAAGATTATCTAAAACAAACCTATAAACAACTAGGCGCCAATTCTCT
>CBIHRH010000004.1:0-27069 GCA_966212365.1 uncultured Emticicia sp.
TTTAGACCTTTCAGAAGGAGCCAATAATCTGACTTATTATCAGGAAAACTTCCAAAAACCCGAGTATAAAACCAATAATCCGAATGTATTTTTTATAGACGATATCGGGAATAATTTCATTAAGCAATACGTGGCTTTTATACCGGTTAGCAAAAATAATAGTCCGATTGGGAGTGTAGTACTTGAATTAAAATTACGTGACGAGTTTGCCGAAAGTGTTTATCCTGAATTATTGATGGATAAAAAGTTTGCACAAACACCTGAAACCAAAAATTATAGCTATGCCATTTATGATGAGAAAAACCAGTTGATTTTCAACTCAGGTAACTATAATTATAGCCGTAAGCTGCCTGTTGCAACACTAGAGAATAAAGACTTGTACGAAAAAGGCATTGAACTGAATGATTATAACCATATCGGTAAAATCGGGCAAAATGGGCGTAAAATTGTTATTTCATCAAAATATCAGATTTGGCAGAGTGTTTTCCCTAACTTCTCGTTCCTGTTTTTGCTTTCGGTGCTTTGCATTGTATTTGTGATGCTGTTATATACCCTGAAGTATAGCTTCAGGAACATGAATGTGAATTTCTCTACCAAAATTCAACTGTATCTCAATGCGGCATTCCTTGTGCCTTTAGTATTGGTAGTAATTATCACTTTAAGCGTCATCAACTCAACATTTGTGAATAATCAGGAGAAAGCTTATCTGGATAATACCAAGAATATTACCTCTACTGTACAGCTTCAATTGGAGAATTTTACTCAGAAACGTATGAGTAGGGCTTTTCTGGAGCAGGAAATAAACGACCTGGCGCATGATACAAAGTTGGATATTAACCTCTATAATTTAGATGGCAAACTGAATCTGACTACCCGTCCGCTAGTATATGAATATGGTTTGATTTCTAATTTTATCAATCCAATAGCTTATAGACGGATTATTGAAGAAAAGGAAAATGAAGCTTTATTGACAGAGACTCTGGGCAGCCTGACTTACAAAACTGCCTATATGATTATCAAGGGGCAGGATAGCAAACCATTGGGGGTAATAGGTATTCCGTTTTTTGATGCTAAACCAGTTTTAGACCGTCAGGTGACTGAGGTTGTAGCGTCTATTCTGAATATCTTTACCTGGTTGTTCCTTATCTTATTAGTTATTTCCTATTTCGCCTCTAATGTACTGACGAATCCGTTGAGAATTGTGGCGCAGAAACTGAAAAAGACCAATCTGGATAAATTGCACGAGCGTTTCGACTGGAATTCGGATGATGAAATCGGACTTTTGATGCGGGAATACAACAAGATGTTGAAAAAACTCGAAGAAAGTAAGGTAGCACTTTCATTGAGCGAAAAACAAACGGCCTGGCGAGAAATGGCAAAACAGGTAGCGCATGAAATCAAAAATCCGCTGACACCGATGAAGCTATCTATTCAGCAGTTGCAGCGTACATTGACTGTTGATAACCCGAAAGCCAAAGAGCGAATAGAAAGAGCCTTAAATTCATTGACCGAGCAGATTGATAATATCAGCGAGATTGCTAACTCATTCTCGGAGTTTGCCAAAATGCCTGTGCCTCGCAATGAAACATTCGATTTAGTGCCTCTGATTCAGAAATCAGCCGATTTATATGCAGAAGACGAAAAGATTGCACTCAATGCCTATATCAAAGAAAGGGAAGCATGGGTAGTTGGCGACCGACAGTTTATGAGTCGGGTAGTTACTAACCTGATCATCAATGGTATCCAATCAGTTCCGGCCGGAAAAAGACCTATTATTAATCTGCGTTTGTATAAAAGCGAAGACGATAAAGTAATCATCGAAATACAGGATAATGGCTCAGGTATACCAGAAAATCATCGTCAGAAAGTATTTTTACCGAATTTCACTACAAAAATCGGAGGGTCTGGTCTAGGCTTGGCAATGGCTCGCCGAGGGGTAGAACATGCCGGAGGAAATATCTGGTTTGAAACCGAAGATGGGCGTGGAACTACGTTTTTTATTGATTTGCCGTTAGCGACAGCAAAATAATACATCATCTAAACTGCTTCCTCCACCAGTAGGTAAGGCGGACAACTATTGCCCGCCAGCCTGATTTGCTTTTTTTGTTTTTTGGCGTGGCTATCACATAATTAGTTCTCATTTCTTAGCTATAAATAAATCCCTGCTTCTTTCCTGAAACAAAATTAACAGGTGTTTCAGTAAGATAGAAATTACAATATAGGAATGGTAGCACTCAGTTTATTTTCGGTAAAACCAGTTTACCAACTATTAATTTTATCAATTCAGGAATTTAGTGTTGCAGATAATGTATTGACTTTGTTTTTATTGATAGAATGAGTGGCAGAGTTATCGGAGTTTGCAGTAGAACGGTACTTATTCAGGCAGGCAATAATGAGAAGAACGACTGCAATGATTGAACAAATAGTTCTTACATGATTAAGTGTATTCCATTTATTTTCAAATAATGCCCTTTGGGCTTGAATAGCGTCATTGTCAGCAGAGAGGATATTGAAATTTTCTAATCCATTATTCAAAGGAATATTACCAGCTACCGTAACACCAAAAACACCAATCAAATAGATTAGCATTGCAGCTACTAATAGCAGGAAGTTTGGTTGATTAGCATGGAGGTAAGTATTGAGCGGGAACAAAGGCACAATGCCCAAGAAAGCTGCAAAGAATACCGGATTTTGTATCTCTCGGTTAATAGATTGCATTGCTTTTAAGTATTCTACGTCGTTAAGCTTACCTAAACCTATTACTACAGAGCAAGAATACGCATAAAAAAGACCCGCCATTAAGGCTGCTGCTGTTGTTGTGGCGATTAAAATGATGTCTGCGGTTTTCATAATTGTATATTGTTTAAATGATACAGCAAAGTTCGGCAAGATAGGAGGATTAAAATAGAAGAAAACCGACAGTTGTTCAGAAGCTACGCTTTTTGAAATTTCTTTGGTGTCTTGCCCGTAAATGCCTTAAAAACTTTAATAAAGTGCGATTGGTCTGCAAAACCATTAGTATATACTATATCGGTCAGTTTGGTATAATCTTTTACTGTCAACTGCTCTAATGTATACTGAAACTGAATAATCTGAGAGAATTTCTTGGCTGAGATGCCTACTTCATTAACAAATCTTCGTTCAAAAGTCCTTTCGTTCAACTTCAAATCCTTACATACTTGCCCTATATTCAATTGCCCCTGGTTATCTAAAATCAGCTGTAAAGACTGCCTGATTTTAAAATCAATTGTCGATTTTTTAGCCTGAAAACGGTCATATAGAAAATCGGCCATCAGGTTAATTCTGTTTTTAAGAACGGCCTCAGTTTTTAGCTCCTGAATTAAACTCTCGATTTTTTTATCATCCGATTGCAGTAAATCGTAACAATTATCATTAATGCTTTTGGGGTCGACATTAAAAAAACTTTTCAATACAAATGGGTATAGTTGAAATATAATAAGTTTGTAATTGCCCTCCATTACCAGTTCGATAGGACGAATGGTTTGCCCATAAAGAAATAGTAACGGCATTTGTTTCTGATGTGGATTAACCAGCAATCCGTTTTGAGTTTCCTGAAATATTAATCCTGGATACCCATCAGCAAAGAAAGGTAATATGGTTTTTGGTGTATGTTCATACTCTTCAAAAACCAGAATATCCTTTACGAATAAAGAAATTGACTTATCAGGAATTATATTTTCAAATATCATTATGGTTTAGCTTCGGAGAGGAGTCAAGGTTTAAAAAACTAAAGACAAATTAGGCCATAATTGGGTATTTATGAAGAATCCAAAAGAATTTATAGAATGAATCACTACATTTGGCCTGATAAAAGAGCAAAGCATGAGAAAAATCGGGTTAGTTGGCGGTATCAGCTGGGTTTCAACCATTGATTATTACCGATATATCAACGAGGGTATTAATCAGAAATTAGGTGGGTTCAACTTTGCCGAATGTATTATTTATTCATTGAACTTTGATGATTTTCAAAGAAATAATACGCTTGGCTATTGGGATAATACCTATCAGCTTATTTTCGAAGCCTGTCAGAACTTGCAGAAAGCCGGAGCAGAGGGGATAGTTTTATGTGCTAATACGGCGCACGCCGTTGCTGACAGATTAGGAAATAGCATTACGTTGCCCATTATTCATATTGTAAGCGCAACTGCTAAGGAGATAAACAAATATGAATTGAAGAGGGTGGGGTTATTGGGTACAAAATTTACAATGGAAATGGACTTTTACCTGAAAAAACTCCGTGAATATCATATCGAAGCTTTTGTGCCGGAATCTCAGGAAGTGAGAGATTATATTCAGCAAACCTTGAAAGAGGAGTTAGGTAAAGGACTCATCAGGCCGGAAACGAAAGAAGCCTACCTGTCAGTTATTAACGATATGATTAATCAGGGTGCTGAAGGTATTATTTTTGGATGCACAGAAATCCCTCTGCTTCTTAGCCAGAAGGATGTATCTGTGCGCGTATTTGATACCACTTTAATTCATGCCAACGCTGCTGTTGAATTTGCGATGTCTGCAAAAGAATAAGCCTATCGGCATTGCTTTTCCATTAAGAATAGGCACTCAGATAACTTTTAAAGATGTTATGAATTTTGTTAGATAAACCAATCTGAACCCCATCTACTTCACAAAAGAGTGTTTTGCCCTTTTCATGTATATTCTTAATATTACTCCAGGGAATCAAGAGATAAGGGTGTCCGAATCTGAACATTGGGCCTACTGAAAGAAATAAGCCTGCCTCTGAAAGTGACACATTCAGGATTCTGTTATAGTAAAATCTGCCTACTTTTCCAGAGACACCAAAGTAATTAATTTCATTGTGTTTATAAGCAGTTTCATAGGTATGTTTCAGCGTATTCCATCCGCTTAAATGAGCAATAATTTTGAGGAGTGCCACACAAAATGCTACTGTTATAAAGACTCCCGTCAATATCAAAAAAAATAAATCCATGGCTTTTAATTATAGGTGTATTCCTAATTGTCTTGCAGACTAATATAAGTCTATTTTTTTTTAGCGAATGCACAGATTTTTTTCTGGTAGGTTTCAATTCATATATGGTAGACGTTGATTGATAGTTGGCTGAAAATCATCAATGTTTTGAAAGGGTTAAAAATTTGTAGTTTGATTGGTAAAAAAGTTTTTATTTATATTGAATAAAGTTTTACAAAACAGAGGGTATTCAGGCCTGCTTTAACACTTTAGACTCTTGAAAATCAACAAATCATATATTAAACTGTACTGTTCGGAAATCTATAAAATTTTCCTCTTTTATCTGCTTAGTTTGCCACTTTCTGCACAGGAAATAGGTACTGGTATAATAGAGCATTTTGATAATACCAACGGACTCACACAGAATACGGTAGTATCAATTATGGAAGACTCAAGAGGTTTTTTGTGGTTTGGCTCCCATGATGGATTACTGCGGTATGATGGGTATCAATTCAAGGTTTTCCGACCTGACCCCGATAAACCCAAGAACTCGTTACCTCACGCTCGCATATACACTATTTATCAGACTGAAAACAAATTATGGATTAGTACCGGAAATGGCATGTCCGAGATGAATCTTAACGATGAAACTTTCCATAATTATATGGCCGGACTTCGGGTAAGAGCCATTTATCCTGATGGCAAAGGCATTTTCTGGTTAGCGACCAATCAGGGTATTTATTCGTTTAATATACAAACCAAAGAACAAAAAAAACTGACTCCGGGCAATGTATTTGATTTAGTATTGAATGACAAGCTCAACAAGATTTTCTACTCAACCTCAGAGGGCTTTTTTGAATATGATATTGCTTCTAATAGACCAATTAAACGGACTTTTAAGAACTTCAACGAGAATGTATCTTTTGGACTGTTAAAGGCCGGAAATCTGACCTGGGTAAATGTAGATAATCTGGGATTGATTGGTTTGGATAAGAATTGGAATGAAACAAAAATAATTGATTTTAAAAAGTTCTTTCCATACCTGAAAGAGTTCAGTGTCAATGGAATCAATACTGATAAACAAGGAAATATCTGGGCAAGTACACTCGTAGGACTTTTTAAATATAATCCGTTGGATAATACCCTGCTTCTGCTACCGTCCGATGATAATAAACCCAATTTGGTGCATGGTTCACCACTGTTTACTTCTTTCGAAGACCATACCGGAGTGATATGGGCAGGAAGCAATAACTCGGGTATCAGTAAAGTTAACCTCAGTAATATTAAATTCAAGACTATTAATATGGACAATGGTCTGAACAATAGGTTTATTCTCACGTTCTTTGAAGCAGGAGATTATCTGTTAATCGGTACCGATGGTGGAGGCCTGAATTTATGGAACAGAAAGACTAATAAATTTGAGTATGTTTTAAGTAGTAATATTCAGCAAAACCGTATTTTTTCTATTATAGAAATTAGGCCGGGAATCTATTGGTTGGGTACTTCGGATAATTTGATGGAATTTAATATTACTACCAAGCGAATTTCTGCCTTACCGGCTGAACATGCTGTATTGACAAAAAGATTTCCTAATCAGTTTATCAAGAAAATCATCAGGGCGTCTGATGGTATTATCTGGTTAGGTACCCAAAATGGGGTAGTGAGATATGATCCTGTAAACCATCTGGTTGAAACTTTCAATGCCACTGAAAATGAGTTAGAATTAGTAAACACGCTCTATGAAGACCGCAAGGGAAATATATGGATAGGCGGGAGAATAAACCTCTTAAAGTATGACCCAACCGTTAAGAAAATCAGTGTTGTTCAAACACAATGTATCAACCGTAATATTTTGTTGGATGATATCGGTTCGATTTTTCAGGATGATGATAAACACCTCTGGATTACAAGCTATACACAAGGCCTGGCGCATTTAGATATTGCTACCAACAAATTTATTTCGTATAATGTAAGCGATGGGATGTCTAATAATATTGCTTATTTCGCCTTGCCACAAGGAGACGACATCTGGATAAGTACCAATTTCGGCCTGTCAAAATTCAATAAAAAAAGAAGAACCTTTACTAATTACGATGTCAGTGATGGCTTACAGAATAACGAGTTTAATGGTGGTGCAGCCATTAAATTATCAACGGATGAACTAGCGTTTGGGGGAGTAAACGGCTTTAATATTTTCCATCCCGATAAAATACCTACCAATACCTCTAAACCAAATGTAGCCATTACAGAAGTAAAAGTGATGAATCAACCTTTTGCTTACGATCATACCAAGCCTATTGAAATAAGTTATCTGAACAATTTTATTTCGTTCGATTTTGCGGCTTTAGACTTTATTTCCCCTAAAAAGAATCAATATGCCTATCAATTATCAGGTATTGATGATGATTGGGTACAGAGTGGCAACAGGCATTTTGTGAGTTATTCACAATTGCCGATTGGCGATTATGTGTTCAGAGTAAAAGCGGCTAATTCAGATGGAGTCTGGAATGACAAGCCTCTGGAGGTAAAAGTAAGAGTAACGGCCCCATTCTGGAAACATGGCTGGTTTGCTTACACCCTGGTTGGTCTTGCTATTGGGGGCATTATCCTGTTTTTTTCTTTCAGACTGAGCCAGGTAAAAAGGCAGGAAACAGAAAAGACCCAGCTAAACAGAAAGATTGCCGAATTAGAAATGCGTGCTTTGCGGGCGCAGATGAATCCTCATTTTCTGTTTAACTGCCTGAACTCAATTAATAGCTTTATTCTGTATAATGAGAATCAGGAGGCGTCAAGGTACCTATCCAAATTTGCCAAGTTAATACGGCAGATACTAGATAATACCGATAAACCTTATGTGCCGATTGAAAAAAATGTTAGTTTCTTAAAACTTTATGTTGAACTAGAGCAATTGCGCTTCGGTGAAAGAAGATTTGATTTTGAAATTAAGGTTGGCGAAAATATCAATATTCATGAAATATTGTTCCCGACCATGATTGTGCAACCCCATATTGAAAATGCGATTTGGCATGGCTTGATGCAGAAAACTGATGGCTTAGGGAAAATTATAGTATATTATTCTTTAAATGAAGAAGAGAATACAGTTTCATGTTCTATTGAAGACAACGGAGTAGGACGAGGCAAATCGAGGGAATTGAATCAGTTAAGCGCCAACCGTCGGGATTCTAAAGGGACTAAAAATGTATTGGAAACTATAGAGACACTCAACAAACAGTATAACACAAATCTGGCTAAGGTAATTATAGAAGATTTGTATAATGAAGAAAAAAAGCCTGCAGGCACCAAAGTAACGATTACAATTCCTATCTTGGAGGAAAAAGAATAAGCATGAGTTTTTTCGACATTAATAATATATTTTTTGAGCTTTGGGGTGTAAAAATGAGTTATCTGGAGTTTTATGCTACCATTACAGGGTTGGTCGCAGTGATTCTCTCAGCTCAGGAAAATGTATGGAGTTGGATTGTGGGTTTAGTGAACGTAGTACTGGCTTTTATGATGTTTTATCAGATTCAGTTATACCCTGATATGTTTTTGCAGGTATTCTTTTTCATTACCAACTTGATTGGTTTCTGGCAGTGGAAATACCCGAAAGAACAGGAAGCCAACAAAAAGAATGAATTAAGAATAAGTCAACTGTCATTACAGCAATTTGGACTACTCACGCTGATAGGGTTAACAGGTACTGCATTATTAGGCACCTTTGCCAAAAATCTTCACGAATGGTTGCCAGTGGTTTTCAGTCTGCCAAGTGCATTTCCATATATGGATTCTTTCACGACTGTCATGAGCATTTTTGCTACGTTTTTGCTTATCCGTAAAAAAGTAGAAGCCTGGTGGGTATGGTTAGGTGTAGACCTTATCAGCACCTATATGTACTATGTGAAAGAGGTGAAATTATATTCACTGCTTTATGCTGTATTCTGTGTGATAGCTTTATTCGGCGCTGTAAACTGGACGAAGGAATATAAGAAAATGGCATAGGGTATAAGCGAATATACCCTATGAGATAGCTATTTCAGAAGCCTTTGATACTCCCTCCAGGGTTTAAGTTGCTTGGCACTCTTGCCGGAATACTTTTATCAAAATTAGTATCTGTAAGTGCATTGATGAAAGCAATAAGCCGTTGTTGATTATTGCGTATTCTGATTTGTCTTATTTTAGGGTCGACTTGCCGGATATTTACTTTTGGATTCTGACTATCTCCTCCTGCAATATTTCCATAAAATTGTAATATCTGATTAAGATTCTGAAAAACGCCATTGTGCATAAACGGAGCCGTGAGGGTAACATTGCGCAAGCTGACAGTTCTGAAAGAATAATTTCCTTTGGCCCCGGCGTCCGTGCCGCCTATTTTGGCATTATCGGGCACAGACAAAACGTGTAGCTGATAATCTGAAAACATAGGGCCTGAATGGCAATTAATACAACCTACTTCTGTAAAAGCCTCCATTCCCTGAATCTGAAGATTGGTCATGGCTGTTTTATCTCCTCTTTGATAACGGTCATAGGGAGAGTTATTAGCTATCAGCGTGCGTTCAAAGTCTCCAATGGCTTTACTAATATTGGTAGAATTAATGCTTTGCTCATTGCCAAAAGCATTTTTGAATAATTGGCGGTATTCAGCAATATTTTTCAAACGAGCTACAACGCTATCTAAAGACAAAGCTTCTGAATAAGCATGCCCTCTCATTTCTTCAAGGGTTTTAATAGGCTCTAATGCCTGAGATTCAAGACTATGTGTGCGGGAATCCCAGAACATGGGAACCGTTTCAGGATTGACAGTGCCATTTGTCCCCATACCATTAAAAACTGTATTGAGTATGGTCATAGAATTTCGCTTGATTAAAGGAAGTGTATTAGTAGCAGGAAAATAACGATTGGTACCATAACCAACGGCATTAGTTCCTATAGAAAGGTCTAAACCATCGGTATAAGCATTGTTAGGGTGGTGACAGGTAGCACAGGCCACATCTTTTTTTCCGGATAGAATCGGGTCCCAGAATAGCATTTTCCCTAGGGTAACTCTTGCAGTATTTAGTTCATTGTTAGAGGGGGTAATAATAATAGGTGTTTTTGTTTCGGTTGTGGTTGAATTCTGATTTAGAAGATTGTCTTCCTGACAAGCCATAATAATTGCAGTGCAGAAGAATGAACCTGCAACCCAAAACTGAGTCCTTTTTTCCATAGATGATAAATTTTATAGATAGCAAATAATAAACAGAGAAACTGATTTGCATAAAATTTTATCCAAAAGACTATAATAGGTTTTAAATGAGAATGTTAATAATGCTTGGTTAATGTTGTTGCTATGCGGAATAAGAGGGGACTGTTTTAATAACTTAATTGCCTGTAGACTTATTGCAAGGGATTTAATATAATTTTATCAATAGGAGATTGCACTTAATTTAACAAGGGAGTTGATTATGAAGTGGAGAAAATGATGAACCATATACAATATATGTAGACAGATTATGAAAAAAAATGAGAGGGTAAAAGTCAAGGAACTAAAATATTATTTGGCTAAGCACGACCTTTGCAGAGGGGCTATTAAGCCCTTCCCCATTGTTGAGGAAGGGTTGGGATGGGGTCTTCTCTACTTCAATCTTTCCTCAAATAACTTCAAAATTCGTTTATACTCGTCCATCCAGGAAGTTGGCTCTACAAAGCCGTGGTCTTCCATTGGATAGCTTGCCATTTCCCAGTTCTCTTTTTTCAATTCTATCAGGCGTTGTACCAAACGATAAGAGTCTTGTATATGCACGTTTACATCGACCATACCATGGCAAATCAATAAATGTCCTTTCAAACCTGCGGCATGATAGATAGGTGAGCTTTTACGATACGCCAGGCTATCCGTTTGCGGTTCATTCAGGATATTGGCTGTATACCCATGATTATAAGCTGCCCAGTCAGTTACTGGTCTTAGTGCCGCTCCCGCAGCAAATACATCTGGTGTAGTAAACAAGGCCATTAGGGTAATGAAACCACCATAAGAACCTCCGTAAATGCCTATTTTCTTAGGGTCTATGCCATATTTGTCAACCAGCAATTTAGCACCATCCACATTATCTGTCAGGTCTTTACCGCCCATAAAACGATAGATACCTGTGCGCACATCACGTCCGTATCCCGAACTTGCACGGTAATCAATATCTAAAACGGTATAGCCTTTATCAACCAATAAATTATGGAACATATACTCACGGAAGTATTGGCTCCACCATTTATGTACATTTTGTAAATAACCTGCCCCATGAACAAAAACAACGGCCTTTTTATTCTTTAATTTTTTGGCAGGCTCATAAATACGCGCATAAATGTCTACGCCGTCACGGGCTTTAAAAGTAATAATTTGTGGTTCTTTCCAGGCATAAGCCTTAAATTCATCGGTTAATGAATTAGTTAATTGCTCGGCTGTGGCTGCAGGTTTATTATCTTGCACAAACAATTCCCAGGGCTTATTCATATAAGAATAACGCAAAGCAATCGTCGATTCATCAGGAGAAAGCGTAGCATCATTTCCACCAACCATGCTTGTAATTTTTGTGCGTTCACCACCAGTCACCGCCATTTTATAAAAATGCGTTTCACCTGGATGTACCTCATTAGTAGTCAGATAAAACCATTGTTTATCTTTCGATAATTGCGCTTGTTGTATTTCAAACTTGCCTGAGGTTAATTGCCTTTTCTCGCCCGTAATCACATCGATGGTATAAAGGTGCGAATAGCCCTCAACTTCTGACTGAAAGTAAAGCGTTTGTTCATCTACCCAACCGATATTTCCTGCGCTTAGTGTAAAGCCCATGCCAGGCCCTCCAATCCATGCTTCATCATGTTGGCGGTCTAGCAATTTAAGTTTGCCCATCGCTGGGTCTAGGAGCATAATCCAACGGTCTTTATTATCAAACGAACGGACAACCACTACAGCATTTGAGCCGTTCTCTGACCAGTTTGGTGCGGTAATTATCAGTTTGCGACTGGCAAGTTTCTTCTTCGTAGTATCTGATTGTTTCTGATAATCTTTCAGAAACTCCGGTTGTTGGGTAAGACCTACCATATCTTTGGTACTAATCTGATAAACCGTATCTTTTTTTGTGTCATAGACATAACTTTCGTAGCTACTCATGGGGCTACCCACTTTGGTACGTGCAGGCAAATCTTCTGTAAAGCCTGATTCCGTCACATAACTTGGTACAATCGTGTTTTTAGCTCCGGTAGCAGGGGTTGAAAGGCGATAGGTAATATATCGCATATCAGGGCTTACTATTGGCACTTCCAGGTTTTTACCTTCCAGATAAATTTCTTTTGGGCGTTTTGCCTGGTCGGCTTTGGTATTTTTTTCGGTTTCGTCTTTTTTATCCTTGCGTTCTTTCAAAATTTCAAACATGGCCAACTGGTCAGCTTTCAGCCACTTTTCTTCATCATTGAGTTTGGCTTCCACTTTTTTGCTACCTGTAACAAAATTCGATACTTGCGAAATAAGCCCATCTTCCAGACTGAGGCTGAATAGATTGCCACCTCTAGAAAAAATAACCTTTGTTTCATCGCCATTGAAGTATGGGTTTGATTCACGTTCAATAGTATTGGTGAGTTGTTTGATTTTCAGGGTTTTGCAATACATCAGGTATAGCTCACCCTGTTTTTCGTATACTTTCAATGAATTGTCTCTATTGTAAGTGCCTGTTTGGGCAGGCAGAGATCGTCTTTCTTTTGGCGTAACCTTGATAGGTGTTTTATTGGGTAGTACTATTTTGTATAATGAATCACTTTTGTTTTTATCAGGATTCCAGGAAAAATAAATAGTTTTAGAGTCTTCCGACCAGAAAATATTGCTGGGTGCTGTTCCTATCCATTTATAGGGCTCCTGCATAATTTTCTCGACAGTCAATTGGGCATGGGCAGTGATAGAATACAGTAAAACTGCAAGCAAAATGAAGTGTTTTTTCATGTGATTCAGGTAGTAATTTATTTTGACAAAAATACTGTAATTTATTAAGTTTGCTAATCTGAATTTGCTATTACAAAAAAACTCAATTGTAATTTCAATCTTGACTTTTACTTCCCTTTGGCATAATAATTGGCTGATGTGTCGAATAAGCGTAAAATATCAACGAAACATTGAAAGGAATTTCAGACTTTTACGTTTATTATTAAAAATTTAAATGATATACCTTTAGGGGCTTGATATATGCAGTTTCTCTTTCCGTCTTTCTTGTGGGGCTTATTGGCTGTTTCGGTGCCAATTATTATTCATCTGTTTAACTTTCGTCGTACCAAAAAGGTATTTTTTACGAACGTTGCATTTCTGAAAGCGGTCGAAACTGAAACAAGTTCATTCAGGCGTATTAAACAATGGCTGATTCTTGCCTCACGTATTTTGTTTCTAATTTTCTTGGCCCTGGCATTTGCACAACCGTTCTTACCCGCAAAAAATGCCGGACCTAATCGCTCGGCGGGCTTAGGCGTGAGTAGTCTGTATCTGGATAACTCGTTGAGTATGCAGAATACTACCGAAAACAAACGTTATTTAGACCTGGCCGTTACCAAGATAGACGAGCTACTGACCTTATTTAACCAGTCGTCTAATGTGCACTTAGTAACCAACGATTTTTCGAGTGAAGACCAGGCTGTAACCAATGCCACTAAAGTAAAAGACAGATTGACCTCGATAGGTTTATCTCCAAACCCACGTACATTTGAGAACGTTTATAAACGTCAGCGTAGTTTAGCCCAGAAGCATAATGCAAGTGCCAGCAATCAGTTTTTCTGGTTTTCTGATTTTCAGAAAAGTACTGCAGGAGACATGAAGCAGCTAAAGATAGATTCTTTAGATAAACTGTTTTTAGTACCTGTACAGGGCAAAGCTTCCCAAAATGTCTTTGTTGATTCGGTTTGGTTAGCTTCTCCTTTTATCAGAGAAATGCAGAACAATGTGCTGTATGTGAAGGTATTTAATTCAGGAGATAATGAAGTAGAGAAACTACCAGTAAAATTATTCATCGATAACGCACAGGCCTCTACCGCTTCGGTAGATATTGCACCCAATAGCACAGCAACTGCCACATTCAATTTCACAGTAAAAGACAAAGGTTTCCATAAAGGAAAGGTCTCTTTTGATGACCAGCCGATTACTTTCGATAATGATTATTATTTCGTATTAGACGCGTCCCCCGTTATTCAGGTATTACATCTTTATCAACAACGCAGTGCAGCTGACTATATCGGAAAAGTATTTGATAACGACAGCCTTTTTGCCTATCATGCCTATAGTGCCAATAATGTGGATGTTGGTCAATTCAAAAATGCTAATCTAATTGTATTGGAGGGAATAGAGCAAATAAATGGCACTTTCAGAGCAAGTTTAGAAGATTTTATTCGCACAGGAGGAAGTTTACTCATCTTCCCACCATCAAATCCTGATGCAGAAGACTATGGACAGTTTTTAGGTGGGTTTGGTATTCAAAGCGTTTCCGTAATCAGCCAGCCCCCATTGCCACAAAGCCAGTTGCCGATTGCTGAACCTAATCGTCAGAACCCCTTTTATGCAGATGTATTTGAACGAACAACCTTGCAAGGTGTTCCCAATACCCCACTCATGCAACCAGTTTGGAACTGGTCGGGAGTAGGAGAGAAGATATTAACCTTTAAGAATCTGCAAAACTTCATAACAGCTACTAATATGGCACAAGGTAAAATTTATTTGTGCGCGTCTCCGGTAGAGAAAGCCTATGGTAATTTTGCGGAGCATGCTTTCTTTGTGCCAACGATGTTTAAAATTGCCTCGATGAGCGTAAGACAGGAGAGGGCAGCTTATAATTTTAGTGAGGGAAGTATTACGGTTGATATATCGAATATAAAGAAGAACGCTACTTATAAACTAAAAAGCATTGTATCAGAAGCCAATAAAAACACTATAGAGATTATCCCGATTCAGCGGATTAGTGGTAATGAATTGACTTTGGAATTGCCTAAAGCCACCCAATTGAGCGATAATCAGATACTGGAATCTGGTTATTATGAATTACAATTAGATGGCAAAACAGAGAAATTGTTGGCGCTGAATCATGACAATGAAGAGTCAAAAATGGAGTTTTATACACCTGCTGAGTTAAAGAATTTCTTCGCCGGACAAAAGAACGTAACCATCTTTGATAACCTGTTAGATGGAGATTTTGTAAAGACATTTCAGGAAAGCAATATCGGTACCCCGCTTTGGAAATACTGTGTGATATTAGCTTTGCTCTTTCTGGCTGTTGAGATATTGTTGATTCGGTTTATGAAGGGGTAAGAAATGTTTGAATTCTATTCTGATTGATGATTCTTCCCTCAATCGGGCCTTCGACTCCGCTCTAAGCCAATAAACTCATAGAAAAAGCCTTTTGAGGAAAGTATCTCAAAAGGCTTTTTCTATGAATTATCAAATCTAATTGCTTATTTCACTCTATTAAACACAAACAAATCAGCAAATACCCATTTGCCGTTTTCTTGTTTGCCACGTTGAATCACCAATTGGTCTGCATTACGTTTTTCGTAGATGATGCGAACAGAACCGTCTTGTTTTTCGAACAAAGCCCACTCTTTTTTCGATTCGATAAAGCTATAACGGTCTGATACTTCTTTGTCTTCTACACCAATCAAACCCGGTTTGAAGTGTTTTACCAATACGATAGGGCCTTCGTCGGTTTGCTCAAAGATAAGCATTTCGTACATGGTTACCTTATCATCTTTCATCATGCGCATAAAACCTGTCAGGTTATCGCCGGCAGGTTTTGCCCAGAAAGCCTCGATCGGGCCGCCATTGAATGTGCCTTGCCAATGTCCATGCATAAAAGCGACATCATTCAAATTAGCTTTAGACTGTGCCACGGTATTTTTGCTGAATAATAAACAAACGAAAAGCAATGAAAGAAGGGAAATAGTACGTGTTGAGTTTTTCATAGAAATGTAGGTAAAGAATTGATAATGAATTAAGGTAAAATAGAATGCACAAAAATAGGGCTTATACATGAATATGCAAGTTTCATATATAAGCCCTAGTTATATTTTATCAATTATCGCAAACTCTGGTTCAGTGCTTCTAAAGCGTCAACTCCTGGGCAGAGAAGGTCTTCTTTCAATTCGTTTAAAGGTGTTTCGCATGTGCCTAAAACCTCATGTAAACTTTGCGTAGTAGGCTCAATATAGATTAATCCTGTTAGAATTTCTCCTTTGGTTTTGGCATTTTGAAGCGCAACCATGGCAGATAATTTGTCTTCCGGATTCCAGCCCTGATTCAACTTCTGTAAATTCAAAATAGAACCATCGTGTAGCGCTACTTCTTTACCTTCACCCTCTTCGTAGGACGTTGTGATTTCTTCCATAGTTGGTACAAAATCTATGGTTGAGGTAGCTTCCACGTGCTCACGAACGTAATCATAAGACTTGGTTGAACCCGTATTGTTATTGAAAGTTACACAAGGTGAGATGACATCAATTAAAGCAAAGCCCGGGTGAGACATGGCAGCTTTGATTAATGGAATCAACTGAGTTTTATCGCCAGAGAAACTACGGGCTACAAAGGTTGCGCCTAACTCCAGACCTAAGCCAACTAGATCAATAGCATTAAACATATTAGTTGAACCAGCCTTGCTGATAGAACCTGCATCTGCGGTAGCTGAATCCTGTCCTTTGGTCAATCCGTAGCAACCATTATTCATGACAATATAGGTCATATTCAGGTTACGTCGGATGGCATGTACGAATTGTCCCATACCAATTGAAGCTGAGTCTCCATCACCAGATACACCGAAGTAAACCAAGTCACGGTTGGCGAGGTAGGCTCCCGTGGCAACAGATGGCATACGTCCGTGTACTGAATTGAAACCATGCGAATTGCCTAAGAAATAAGCAGGGGTTTTGGATGAACAACCAATACCTGATAGCTTGGCTATACGATGTGGCTCAATGGCTAACTCAAAACAAGCCTGAATGATTGCTCCACTGATAGAGTCATGACCACAGCCTGCACAAAGGGTTGACAGAGCTCCTTCGTAATCTTTCTTTGTATAGTTTATCTTGTTTTTCGGTAAATTAGGATGCCGAAAGGTTGGACGAATGTATGTCATGATTTCAGGTAGTTACAAGGGTTTGAGTGATTTCCTTAACAATTTTATCTGCCGTAATAGGCATACCATCATAATTCAGCACACGAATCAGTTTTTTAGGATTAATTTCCAATTCGTTGATCAACAGCGAACGCATCTGGGCGTCACGATTCTGCTCAATTACATATATCACTTCGTGGTCTTCTATAAATTGCGCTACTTCGTCATTAAACGGGAAAGCCTTAATACGCATGGCATCCATTACAATCTCTTGTTCACGCAACTGGTCGATGGCCTCTTCTGATGAATAGGTGGAAGTACCAAAGAAAATAACCCCAATCGGGCTCATATTCTTCTCCTGATAAAAATGAGGTTTAGGTACTATCGTTTTAGCTGTTTCCCATTTCTTTACCAGACGTTCCATATTTCTTACGTATACCGCACTGTCTTCTGTATAAACTGCGTATTCATCGCGCGAAGTACCGCGGGTAAAATATGAGCCTTTGGTAGGGTGTGTTCCGGGATAAGTTCTGTATGGGATACCGTCTCCATCAACATCAAGATAACGCCCGAAGCGACCCATATTTTCAAGGTCTTCAGCGGTTAATACTTTACCTCTGTCGTATTGTCTTTCTTTATTCCATTCAAAAGGCTCACTCATGTGATCATTCATGCCCAAATCAAGGTCTGTTAACACAATGATTGGTGTTTGCAAACGTTCAGCCAAATCAAAGGCATCGGCTGTTAATTCAAAGCACTCTTTCGGATTACTTGGGAATAATAATACGTGTTTGGTATCACCATGTGAGGCGTAGGCCGCAATCGTAATATCTGATTGTTGCGTACGGGTAGGCATCCCTGTTGATGGCCCTGTGCGTTGCACATCAATCAATACAGCAGGTACTTCGGCGAAATAACCCAAACCTAAAAACTCGTTCATTAATGAAACTCCAGGGCCACTAGTAGCGGTAAAAGACCTTGCGCCATTCCAGTTTGCGCCAATTACCATACCTATTGCAGCCAGTTCGTCTTCTGCCTGTACAATGGCATAGTTCTTTTTACCTGTTACTTTATCTGTTCTGAATTTTTTGGCATATTTTTCAAATTTCTCAACAACTGAGGTCGATGGAGTAATCGGATACCAGGCCGCTACAGTTGCTCCTGCAAATACAGCCCCTAAACCACAAGCACCATTGCCATCAATCATGATTCGATTACCTACCTTGTCTCTTCTCTCTACGCGAATATCTAAAGGATAGTTGAAATTCTCCTGTACATATTTCTCTCCTAATTGAAGTGCCTGAACGTTGGCTGGAATCAATTTTTCTTTACCTTTAAATTGCTCGGCCAATAGTTGCTCTAGTACACCAAATTCAATATCTAATAAGGCAGCCAATGCACCTACATAAATGATATTTTTGAATAATTGTCTTTGGCGAGGGTCTGAGTATTGCTCCAGGCAGATACCCATGAGCGGAATACCTAAATAGGTAATATCTTCTCTGATATATTCTTTATGAAGCGGCTTGGTGCTATCGTACATGAAGTATCCACCGGGGCGAACACTCTGTACATCTTTCAGCATGCTTTGCGGATTGACCGATACCATCAAATCAATGCCCTCACGGCGGCCTAAATAGCCTTTTTCGCTGATACGTACTTCGTACCAGGTAGGTAAGCCTTGAATATTGGAAGGAAATATATTTTTAGGTGTAACGGGAATCCCCATGCGGAAGATTGCTTTGGCAAACATACCATTGGCACTGGCTGAACCTGTACCATTGACGTTGGCAAAGCGTACTACAAAATCATTAATAAGTTCTGACATTTTAAGCCGAATCGTCGGACCGTCCCTGTCGGGCAATTTTATCGTGATTAAATAATAGTCTTGTTAAAATCAGGCTGTCTGGCAACCATGATGTGCTTTGGTAACATTATAGAAAAACTTCTGCATGTCCCAGGCTGATGTCGGGCATCTTTCAGCACATAAACCGCAATGCAGACATACATCTTCATCTTTAACCATTACTCTGCCTGTTGCCAAGGTGCCGGATACCAGTAAGTCCTGTTCAAGATTCAATGCTGGTGCCATCAGACGTGTGCGTAGGTCTTCTTCTGTGCCATTATCAGTGAATGTAATGCAGGAAGTAGGGCAAATATCCATACATGCATCGCATTCTATGCAACGATTGACAGTAAACACGGTCTGTACATCACAATTCAAACAACGTTGGGCTTCTTTGAAGCCTTCTATTTTGTTGAAACCTAATTCAACCTCTTTTTTGCGGTCTTTCAAGGTGACAGATTTATCAGCTTGAGCTACTACAAAACGATGGTCATTGGCAACCATACTATCATAACTCCACTCATGGATACCCATTTTCTGTGAAATCAGATTGGTAAATGGTGCAGGTCTGTCAGCTAATGATTTACCCTGGCAGAATAAATCTATTGAAATAGCTCCCTGATGTCCTTGCGCTACGGCAGTGATTACGTTTTTAGGACCTAATGCTGCATCACCACCAAAAAATACTTTAGGATTAGTCGATTGGAAAGTATCTGCATTAACTTTTGGCATTTCCCATTTATCAAACTCAATACCTAAATCACGTTCTATCCAGGGGAAACTGTTTTCTTGTCCGATGGCTACTAATACATCATCAGCTTCTATAAATACGTGGTCTTCACCTGTAGGAACAAGCGAGCGTTTGCCTTTTTCATCATATACGGCATGTACTTTTTCAAAAGTCATTCCTTTCAACTGACCATTTTCTACCACAAATGACTTAGGTACATGGTTATCCAGAATAGGAATATCCTCATGCATGGCATCTTCTTTTTCCCAGGGAGAGGCCTTCATTTCAGTAAATGGGCTGCGTACCACTACCTTTACGTTTTCGCCACCTAAACGGCGAGAGGTACGGCAGCAGTCCATAGCGGTATTTCCACCACCTAATACAATTACATTTTTACCGATCTTGCTAGTATGTTCAAAAGCCACACTTGCCAGCCATTCAATACCAATATGAATGTTAGACGCACCTTCTTTACGGCCAGGCAAATCAGCTAAATCTCTACCACGCGGCGCTCCAGTACCAATAAATACCGCGTCGTAATCTTTAGCTAAAACATCTTTCAGGCTTGATACATAGGTTTTGAAATGGGTATGGATGCCCATATCAAGAATATTATTGACTTCTTCGTCTAATACATGTTCAGGTAAGCGGAAAGAAGGAATCTGGCTACGCATCATACCACCGCCTTTGATTTGTTCATCAAAAACGTGGATTTCATAACCTAGCGGAGCTAAATCTCTGGCAACAGTAAGGGAAGCCGGGCCTGCACCAATTAAGGCTACTTTTTTGCCATTGCCTTCTTTAGGTGCTTTGGGGATAAGATTCTTGACATCGCCTTTATTATCGGCGGCTACTCTTTTCAGACGGCAGATAGCTACTGGTTC
The DNA here is from genome assembly GCA_966212365.1 of uncultured Emticicia sp. Lineage (GTDB taxonomy): Bacteria > Bacteroidota > Bacteroidia > Cytophagales > Spirosomataceae > Emticicia. The sequence goes on from CBIHRH010000004.1 coordinate 20,510, forward strand.
TTCTTCTACTCTTCCACGGCGGCAGGCGGGTTCGCATGGTCTGTCGCAGGTACGGCCTAATACGCCCGGGAACACATTCGATTCCCAGTTAACCATGTATGCTTCGGTATAGCGCTCGGCCGCAATTAATCTGATGTACTCGGGCACAGGGGTATGCGCAGGACAAGCGTACTGGCAATCTACTACCTTGTGATAGTACTCTGGGTCATTGACGTTTGTAGGTTCCAACGGTTGAATTCTTTTATATTTAAATCGTAAGTAAAACTACTTAATTTTAAAATTTAATGCCAAATAATATTTCGTATTTAAATAAACTGGCAATGATTATATGATATTCTGTCAAGAAAGTACAAATTTTACATCTGCTTTAGCTCACTAACCAGTTTGGTTAGTACTCCCTTGGCATCGCCGAAAAGCATACTGGTTTTGGGTTGATAAAAAAGTAAATTGTCGATACCGGCATAACCCGCATTCATACTTCTTTTATTAACAATCACATTGCGGGCATTTTCTACATCCAGAATAGGCATACCAAAAATTGGAGACGATGGGTCTGTTTTAGCTGCAGGATTCACCACATCGTTAGCACCTACTACTAATACAACATCGGTTTTAGCAAATTCAGGATTGATGTCTTCCATCTCAACGAGTTTGTCATAAGATACATTGCTCTCAGCTAGTAATACATTCATATGCCCCGGCATACGGCCTGCCACCGGGTGAATCGCATATTCTACATCAACACCTCTTTCCTGAAGCAATGTTTCCAGTTCATGAATCACGTGTTGTGCCTGTGCTACTGCCAAACCATAGCCCGGCACAACCACTACTTTTTTAGCATAATTCATCAGAATGGCCGTATCTGAAATCGAAATATCTTTAATACTTCCTTTTACATCATTGCCTGCAACACTCACCCCGCCTCCACCAAATGCACCAAAAATCACATTACTCAATGGACGATTCATGGCCTTACACATAGCCAAAGTAAGAATCGTGCCCGCTGAACCTACCAGAATACCCCCGGTAAGCATCACCTGATTCTGATATAGGAAGCCTCCAAAAGCCGCTGCCAGACCTGTGAAAGAGTTAAGCAAAGAAATAACCACAGGCATGTCCGCTCCACCAATAGGAATCACAAATAAAATACCATAGACTAAAGCCGCCGCAAAAAGCAAAATTGGAAGCAGCATATGCTCTGGTTGGGCATAAACAATGTAAATCCCAAAGGCAATCAGGGCGACCATTACTACCGTATTCAGAATATTATAAGACGGAAGCCTAATAGGCTTTTTCATGGTTTCATTCAGCTTCAGAAATGCAATAATACTTCCGCTGAAAGAAACCGAGCCTATAATCATTCCGGCTATGATAGTTGCCAAAGCGCCTGTTTTGCCGATATTGTGTTCATATTCCATAATCCCAATTAAGGCTGCGCAAGCCCCGCCCATACCATTAAATAGTGATACCAATTCGGGCATTTTGGTCATTTGTACACGATTAGCAGTCAACCAACCAGCCAATGTGCCGATACCTATTGCTACTAAAATCAATATGATTTTCAAAGGCTCTCTTGAAGTAAAACCATTCGGGTGATTATACCAGAGAATCGTACCTGCTATGGCCAACGCCATACCAAAGGCGGCATATAAATTTCCTCTTCGGGCGGTGTCAGGGTGGCTCAACATTTTTAAGCCTATTACAAAGGTAACAGAGCCTATCAGATAGACTATATCAAGAACATATTTTATCTCCATTGTACAAGATTCTTAAATGGGTGTGTGTCTTTATTTTTTCTTGAACATTTCCAACATTCTGTCTGTTACGGCAAAACCTCCAACCACATTGAGTGTTCCTAATACCACTGCTACAAATCCCAGTGCTAAGGCAAGTATATTATCAACTGGTGTATTAAGCATTACGATGATGGCTCCCACAATCACAACTCCATGTATTGCATTTGCGCCACTCATTAAAGGGGTATGTAGCACAGCAGGTACTTTGCCAATCACCTCTACTCCCACAAAAACAGATAATATCAGAATGTATATCATCTCAATATTTTCGCCCAAAAAACTGACTATGTCGTTAATCATCGTAAATAAGGTTATTTAGAATATGATGCGTTGAAATATAAATGCGTATTATTTTGCAACCGATGGGTGCACTGCTTTACCATCGTGTACAATTAAAGAGCCCTTGGTTATCTCCTCGTCCATTTCCCACTTAAAGCCGTCTTTGGTAGCCAGATGCAATAAGAAAGTAGCAATGTTTTTGGCATATAACTCACTGGCATTCAACGGTAGGAGAGAAGGGATATTAGGTTCTCCTACAATAGTTACTCCGTGCTTAGTCACTGTTTTACCATATTCGCTGCAAGCGCAGTTACCACCTTGTTCTACAGCCATATCAACTATTACCGAACCTAGTTTCATGCTTTTTACAACGTCTTCCGGTACTAATATAGGGGCTTTTTTGCCCGGTATCAGAGCAGTAGTAATCACTAAGTCGGCCTCGCTGATATGTCTGGCAATTACCTCCTGTTGTTTTTTGAGGAAATCTTCTGAAACACCTTTCACATAACCACCCTCAATCTTGATAGAATCATCACCTTTTACCTCGATAAATTTACCACCTAATGACTCAACCTGCTCTTTGGTTTCAGGGCGAATATCACTTACTTCCACTACCGCGCCTAAGCGTTTAGCGGTGGCAATGGCTTGTAAACCTGCCACCCCTGCACCCATAATTACTACCTTGGCAGGTTTGATAGTTCCTGCGGCAGTCATGAGTAGAGGGAAGATTTTACCTAAATGATAAGCACCTATAATAACAGATTTGTAACCCCCAAGATTGGCTTGAGAACTTAGGGCGTCCATTTTTTGTGCTCTGGAAATACGGGGGATGGCATCAACCGAAAAGGCAGAAATGCCTTGTCTGGCGGAAGCTTCAATTAGTTCAGGATTAGTAGCTGCGTACATGAATGAGATAGATACTGCTCCTTTTTTCATGTGGCCGACTTCTTCGACAGTCAGTGGATTGACTTTCAGGACAATATCAGCACTCGCAAGCAGTGAAGATTTATCTTTCTCCACTTTCGCACCAATGGCTTCGTAAGCAGTATCTTCAAAAAAGGAAGAGGCTCCGGCTTCTTTTTCAATCGCACACTCAAATCCGGCTTGAATCAGTTGTTTGCAGACTTCGGGACTTAGGGCAACACGGTTTTCAAATGCTTTGGTTTCTTTGATTATTGCTATTTTCACAGGGTGGTCAAATGGTTTTTATGTCGCCTCTAATATAGAAATAATTCAAAACTTTATCAATATATTTATAAATTAAATTGGAATTAAATTATCTATCGACACATAGGTTATTTTTAGCCTATGTCTTATCTTATTTTTTCGACGTAATAAGGAGAGAAAGGAGTGTATGACGATTTTTCAAATCGTCAAAATTCGGCAGAATTTTATGTATTGGTTACATTTAAAAGAATCGGCGATTTGAAAAATCGCCCGCGCGGCGTCCGCATACACTATTAGGGTACTTCCGGCAGATAGTCAAGCGGCAATAATTCACCAATTTTCTCATTTCCCCATCTGCCTTCAAAAATTAAAGCTAATGGATTAATCAGATGTCCGTTTTTTTCGACCAGAACCGGAGGCTCTAGAATTGATACAATAGAAGTTTGTGGAATATTCTTTTGCCCTGCCTCTATAAATTGTTCCTCTTCAAATTCTTTATTATAGACTATATATAAATGATTGCTGAAATCTATAGCAAACATATCTTTATAGGGGCTAACGACTTCACTTTCTGTCATAGGAGTTTTTATAAGATATTGCACATACCTGGCAAATCTACTCGTAGCTAATTTTCGTAAAGATTGTTCAGCCCTTAGTTTAAGGTCGGTTGAATCGACCATCATTCTTTCCTTAGACGCTTGCGTAATAATATTACCACTACTATCTCTTCTTTCAGCAGTTAGAGGGACAGAAAACATTTTTTTCTCTTTTCTTATTAACTTGTGTATCACATAACCCTCCACAGCGAGTTTCTGTTCTGTCAGCGCTTTCAGGAAATGCTGTGAAGAACCATAATACGCCTTATTCCTGTTTTCAATCCATTGCTTTTGTCGTCTATCGCTTCTGGTTTTCGTTTCTTCAAAGAATGGATAGCCCCAATAAGATGTGTAATGTTCTTTGAAATTATATCTGAATTCCTCTAACTGGTATTTTATTACGTATCCCAAAGCTTTATTTTCAATCTCTAAAGGCTCGTCGGCTCTGATAATCAGTTCGGAATCATCATTGCTCATCGTGAATGTCAAGGCCTTTGGATTTTTTAATTTACATTCTTTAGAGAAAGTAGTTTTACCCATAAAACCCTCTTCAAAAACATAGAAGTATCTTTTGAATCCGTCTTTAATACGTTTAATGGTTATGGCTTGCAATTCAATAGAATTGGCATTGAGTATTATCAAGAGTGGTTTCTTTAAAGTATCGGCTTTTAATTGTAAAGAGAAAGTTTCGTAGCCAATATAACTTATTACCAGATCAATAGTTCCTGAGGGTGCATTGGTGATTTTGAATCGGCCTTTATCGTCTGTTTGTTGTCCTTTGGTGGTATTGCTGATAAATACATTGGCAAAAATCAAAGGCTTTTTATCAGCCGCATCAATTACTCGCCCCTCTATGGTATGTTGGCAAATACCCGATATGGAAGAATAGAATATCAGTAAAATAGTTGTAATTACTTTGGTGCACATGTAGATTTATAGGACAAGTATTTCATAAGTATTGACGCAAATGTATAACTAATTGCTTAGTTATTTTCTTGGAATCTTTAAAAAAATTAGTAAGATTTTTATATCAGTAACCTGTGGCTATATATCGTATAATTTGATATAAGTTTTAATTTCCTTATAATTGAATAAAATTTAGAATACCATGGAAGAACAAAAGAAAATTACCAAGCACTATGCGAATGATGAGGTAACGGTTGTATGGCAGCCACATATGTGTATTCACTCCGCTATTTGTTTCCGCGGTTTGCCGCATGTATTCGACCCTCGTAAACGGCCATGGATTACGCCTGAAACTGAAAGTGGAGAGAAAATTATGGCACAGATAGATAAATGCCCTTCAGGTGCGTTGTCTTATTTTAAGAATGAAGTGGGGCAAGAGGAGAAGCAGATAGATAGTGAAACAATAGTCGAAACGACCAAGAATGGCCCGCTGTTAATTTATGGTAATATCTCTATCAAAGATGCGGAAGGTAATATTACCAAAAAACATAAGGTTACTGCATTATGTCGTTGTGGTTCTTCTGAAAATAAACCTTTTTGTGACGGAACGCATACAAAAATAGGTTTTATCGCTTAAAAACTCATATAGTATTAATGTAAAAAGGCTACCATAAATTAAATTATGATAGCCTTTTTGTATAATTAGCAGACAATTAGTCTTTTATTGCCCCACCTTCTTCGGCTAAATCAGCCAAACGCCTTTTTTCTTCTCTTGCTGAAATAATAATACTTACTTCATATAAAATATAAAGCGGGAACGCCACTAATAGCTGGCTGGTCACATCAGGAGATGGGGTGATAACAGCCGATACAATCAGAATAACTACAACTGCATGTTTACGGTAGGTTCTCATAAATTGTGGTCCAATGACCCCAATCTTGGTTAATACAAATATAGCAACGGGTAATTGGAAAGCTACTCCGCAGGCCAAAGTAAGGGTTGCCAGCAAAGAAATGTATGAACCAATATCAAACTGATTTTCTATACTCTTGCTAATCTGGAAATTAACCAGGAAGTTGATAGCTAATGGCGAAACAATAAAATAACCGAATAAAACCCCCGAAAAGAATAAAAAAGTAACATAGAAAACAGCACCTCTGGCTGACTTACTTTCTTTTGGTTTTAAGCCGGGTTTCACAAAACGCCAGATTTCCCAGAATACATATGGGAACGCAAAGACCAATCCGATGATTGCCGCCGAAGTAAAGGCCATAATAAATTGCCCAGATACCTCACGACTCATTAAACTAAATTGTAGTTTATCAACGCAAAGGCCAGGTGCCCCAACAGCGGTTCCGAGCTTACACATCATGCGGTAGGTCCAGAAATCTACCTTAGAAGGGCCTAAGATAACAGTTTCATAAATTTCCTCGATATAGATGAAGGCAAAAATCATGAAGAAAACGATTGCAACAGCTGCACGGATCAGGTGCCATCGAAGTTCTTCGAGATGGTCTAAAAAAGACATCTCTTTACCTGTTTCTTCTTCTTTGCCGTCGTCGTCGTAATCGTAATACGGAGTTTGATCTAGTGGCATTTTATTTCAATAATTTTCTTTCAAATATGCGCAGTGAGCGCATTCGGGATTTACTTCTTAGCAGTACTATCTTTTGGAACAGTTATCTTGCCGCTTTTCTTATCTTCAGCGTATTTTTTATTCAAGCCTTCCAATACTTGTTTGGTAATATCTAAATCTTCTTTAGCATATAATACCCCACCGCCTTTAGAATAACCAATTACCATGTCATATTTGTC
>CBIHRH010000005.1:0-26582 GCA_966212365.1 uncultured Emticicia sp.
CGTTTTTCACTTTTTCTAAAAAAAATTTCTATCAATCCCAACAACAAAACTTTAGAAGTTGCTTTTAAAAAACAATGGATTATGAGTTTTGTGCAAGTTTTTTTCTAAAACTCTTTAATTTTTAATTCATTTTTTTGGACTTTAAATATTTCTTTTTGTAGTTTTGGTGGTTGATTAGAAGTAATGTTCAATCTAATCCCGGGATATTCCAATTATCAGGATAAAATTGCCGGGGTGCCAAAAAAGCAAAACCCTGATTAGCAAGTTGTTACGAAAATTTATTAACTCACTTTAATTACAACCTATGATGAATTCCTACCAAGTAGGCCGCTTCTCAAAGCGGTTATTGGCTTGTGTGAAAAATTCTGTTTTCACTCTCGCTGTATTGTTACTCACATCATTCACATTTGCGGTAATGGCACAGGATGCCACAGTTACTGGTACTGTAAAAGGCACTGATGGAACTGGTTTACCAGGTGTGACTGTGCAGGAAAAAGGTACTTCGAAAGGTACTCAAACAAACGTAGACGGTACTTACAAACTATCAGGCATTTCAAAAAATGCTACTTTGGTATTCAGTTTTGTGGGTATGGAAACAAAAGAAGTTGCTGTTGGTAACAAAACTGTTGTTGACGTAACCCTATTAGACGATACCAAGGCCCTTGAAGAAGTAGTAGTAGTGGGCTATGGTACGCAGAAAAGAAAAGAAATTTCAGGTACTGTAACCAGTCTTGGAAGCCGTGATTTTAACCCCGGAGTTGTTACCAACCCATTAGCGGCGGCGCAAGGTAAAGTGGCAGGTTTGGTAATCACACAAAGTAGTGGTGACCCTAACGCTCGTCCTACCGTACGTCTTCGTGGTACAGGTTCGTTGAGTGCTGGTAGTGAGCCTTTATATGTAATTGATGGTGTGATTGGCGCTCCGATTGAAAACGTTGCTCCGGAAGATATCCTGACAATGGATGTATTGAGAGATGCATCTTCTGCTGCTATCTATGGTTCAAGAGGTTCGAATGGTGTAATCTTGATTAACACCAAAAGAGGTAAAGCAGGTGCAACTACTGTTGACTACAACGGCTATGTTGGTCAGGAAAAAATTTCTCAAAGACCTGAATTATTGAATGCTGCTCAGTTTAGAGAGGCTGCTAAAAAATACAACCAAACATTTGATGATGGTGGTGCTGATACTGACTGGTTGAAAGTAATTACCCGTACAGCCATGTCTCAAAACCATAATATTGGTGTTTCAGGTGGTTCAGAAAACTTCTCATACAGAGCTTCAGTAGGTTACCTTGACCAAATTGGTACTTTGATTGGTTCAAGCAAAGCTCGTTTAAATGGGCGTTTGAATCTGGATGCGAAAGGAATCAACGGAAAATTATTAATGAAGTTCAATATGTCAGCTTCTCAGGCTGATGCAAGTTTTGCTCAGGAAAGAGCTATTGGTTTTGCCATGAACATGCGCCCTACTGACCCAGTTTATGGCTCAAATGGCAATTACTTCCAGTTGCCGGGTACATTTGGTAACTTTAACCCGCTAGCCGTTCTTGAAAATGTTTCTCAGAAAGAAAGACTACAAGACGTTTTATTTAATGCACAAGCAGGTTATACGATCATTGATGGCTTATTCTTTAATGTAAGTGGTACGTTGCGTACGCAAAACAAAAATTCAAGTTTCTACGCTCACTCTACACCTGATAACTTACTTCGTATTGTAGGTGGAAACTCCGCTTCAAGAGGCCTGGATGCTGTAGTTGACAAACAATTAGAAACTACTTTGAACTATACTAAGGCAATTACTTCTAACAGTAACTTAAGTGTATTAGCTGGTTATACTTACCAAGATGTTGTTTCTGATGGTTTTGGTGCTTCAAATAATAACTTCCTGACTGACGTTTTCGGGCCAAACAACCTGGGTGCAGGTCTTGGTATCAGAAGCAATCCAAACTTGATGGGCTCATACAAAAATGAGTATAAATTGGTTTCGTTCTTAGGTCGTGTACAATATAGCTTAATGAACAAATATTTTGCTACGGTTAATATGCGTCGTGATGGTTCGACTAAATTCGGAGATAACAACAAATGGGGCTTCTTCCCATCGGTATCAGTTGGTTGGACCTTGAGCGAAGAGCCTTTCTTAAAAGGAAATCCGGTTGTTGATAACTTGAAACTTCGTGTAAGCTGGGGTAGAACAGGTAACTCTGAAGGTATCGCTCCTTTGCGTTCAAGAGGTTTCTATGGCACAAGTGGTACCTACTACGATGCAACACTTAATGATTTCTTACCATCGTATGCTATCCAGGGTAACCCGAACCCTAACTTGAAATGGGAGGTTAACGAAAACTACGGTGCTGGTATCGACTTCGCATTGTTGAAATCAAGATTAACAGGTTCGATTGACTGGTATACTCGTCAGACAAAAGACTTATTATATGTAGTAAATGCTCCGCAAGAAAAAGGTTATGTATTCCCAACTATTCTTGCTAACGTAGGTAGTATGCAAAACAGAGGGGTTGAAATCGCTTTAACTTACCAATGGGTTGATAAAAAAGATTTCACATTTAGCTCAACTTTCGCAGGTTCATTCAACAAAAACAAAGTTATCAGTTTATCGAACGATTTGTTCCAGGCTCAGAACCAGATATTCTTAACTACTAACTTAGGTAGTGCGTTAAGAGGTACTTCTGCTGTGAACTTCTCAGTTCTTCAAGCAGGGCAACCAGTTGGTGTATTCTACGGTGCAGTTGTTGATAAAATTGAAAACGGCAAATACGTATTCAAAGATCTGGATGGCAACGGAAAAATAGAACAACAAGCTGGTGACAGAACTTATCTTGGCGACCCGAATCCATTCTTTGTAGGTGGCTTAACAAACGCCTTTACTTTCAAGAAATTCGATTTCCAATTCCAGTTAACAAGCAACTTAGGCGCAAAAATCATGAATACCAACCAATTGTTGCTAGGAAGACAAGATGGTCGTATTGCTGAATCTAACGCGCTTGTATCAGCTTTAACTTCTCCTATCAACGATAACCAAACCATTCCGATGAGTTATTATGTTGAATCAGGAAATTATGTTCGTGTAAACAATGCTTCTTTGGGCTATACTTTACCTGCTAACTTAGGCGTTCTGAAAAGAGCACGTATCTATATCGCAGGTAATAACTTATTATTATTTACTAAATATTCAGGTGTAGATCCGGAAATTAGTCAGGCATTGAAAGTAGATGGAGATAACCAGAGAGCTCCGGGTATCGACGTACGTGAAACATACTACAAAACACGTGGTATCACTGCAGGTGTCAACCTTTCTTTCTAAATAATCGTATATACAAAGACTGATTAAAACTATCAATAAAATGAAAAGAAAAAATATATTAAAAGTACTTTCTGTATCAGCGCTTAGCTTAGGTCTAATCAGCTTACAGTCATGTACTGATTTAACAGAGCCTGTTTACAGCTCCATTCTTGATGATGGTAATTTCCCTAAAACTGACGACCAGATTGCTGCCGTATTAGGACCTGCTTATGGTGGTTTAAGAGGAATGACGGATAACTGGTTTAACCCTAGTGAAGCAACCACCGATGAATTGATCGTTCCTACCCGTGGTGGTGACTGGTACGATAATGGTGACTGGTTGGCGTATTCTCGCCATACCTGGACATCTCAACATGGCCCGATTAACGGTGTTTGGGGTTTTATCTTTGGTAATATCTCACAAGTAAACCAATTAATGGAAGTAGTTAAGAATAATCCAAAAGCGGTTTCTGAGCTTAAAGCTATCCGCGCTTTCTATTACTTCATGGCTATTGATTTATTCGGTAATGTGCCTATCGTAGAAAATGCTAAGTCTGATGCCGGAACAAAAACCCGCGCCCAAGTGTATGCTTTCATCGAAAAAGAATTACTTGAGAATATCCCAAATCTTAATGCTGGTAAAGTATATAGCCGTATGAACCAGGATGTAGCTAATATGCTTTTGGCTAAGTTATATCTGAACGCTGGTGTTTATAAAGGTACTCCAGAGTGGCAAAAAGCTTATGATACTATTAATAAAGTTATCACCTCAGCTAATGCCTATTCATTATCGGCTAATACCCTTGATAATTTCGTAGTTCAGAACCAGGGCTCAACTGAAAATATCTGGGCTGTGCCTTACGATAACTTCAAAGCAGGTGGTATGAACTTCCAGATGAGAACTTTACACTATGCTAACCAACGTACCTATAACTTAGGTAATGCTCCATGGAATGGTTTCTGTACTTTAGCGGAGTTCTATAACTCTTTTGATTCTAAAGATGCCCGTATCAAAATGTGGTTAACAGGTCAACAATTTGCAGCTGATGGTACGCCACTAAAAGATGCAAAAGAACAACCTTTAGCATTCATCACTGATTTCAATAAAGATCAGATGACTGATGCTGATCCTGAGTTCCAGGTAGCAGGTGCTCGTTCTCAAAAATATGAGATTCAGAGAAATAACCCTAACGGCGACCAAAGCAACGACTTTGTCGTATTCCGTTTAGCAGATGCTATCCTGATCAAAGCTGAAGCTGCTTTCAGATTGGGTAAAACTGCTGAGGCTCTAACAGGTGTAAACTCTATCAGAACAAGATCTGGTATTGCACCGTTGGCTACTTTAACAGAGGCTGACATCTTAGCAGAAAGAGGTCGTGAATTTGCATGGGAAGGTTGGAGACGTAACGATATGATTCGTTTCGGTACTTTCTCTAAAGAAAGAAAATTCATGAAGAATCTTGACAAAAACAGAGAATTGTTCCCAATTCCTCAACCTCGTATCGATGCGAACCCATTATTGAAACAAAATCCTGGGTATTAATCATATATGAGCTTAAAAAAGGCAGATCCGGTGTGGTCTGCCTTTTTATTTTACAGCCGGCAGACCAAGCTGCTGACATTTAACCTATACCAATGAAAAAAATACTTTCTATAATTTTTTGTTCTTTCTTCCTAGTCTCCTGTAGCAAAAAAGAAGATACCCTGTTTGAATCCCTTCCGGCTTCTGAAACTGGTATCGACTTTGTAAACAGAAGTTTAGAAAAGAAAGAATTCAATATTTTTAATTACCGAAATTTCTACAATGGCGGAGGCGTGGCGATTGGTGATGTGAATAACGATGGGTTCTCTGATATTTTTGTTACTTCCAATTTTGAAGACAATAAACTCTACCTCAACAAAGGTGTAAAAGACGGCAAATCTTTTCAGTTTGAAGATGTGTCAATCAAAGCAGGTATTGTTGGTAAAAAATTCTGGTCAACCGGTGTGACGTTTGCCGATGTCAATGGCGACGGGCTATTGGATATCTATGTATGTAACTCAGGGAGTCAGGATCAGCGGGGTAATCAGTTATATATGAATCAGGGCGTTGGACGGAATGGTATTCCGTCGTTCAGGGAAATGGCAAAGGAATTAGGTCTGGAAGACGGGGGATTTTCTACGCATGCCGCTTTTTTCGATTATGACCGCGATGGTGATTTAGATATGTATCTGCTTAACAATAGCTTTACTCCTATTGATAGATTAGGTTATATAAATCTGCGTAATGAGCGGGATAGATTAGGCGGTCATAAACTATTCAGAAACGATAGCGAGAAAGGAAGTCTGAAGTTTACTGATGTAAGCGAGCAGGCAGGTATTTACGGAAGTTTGATTGGTTTCGGTTTGGGTATCACCATTGGTGATGTAAATAATGATAATTGGTTAGATATTTACATTTCTAATGATTTCTACGAGCGTGATTACCTGTATATCAATCAGAAAGACGGAACATTTAAAGAGGATTTAGAGAACGAAATGCCACATATCAGCCTTAGTTCTATGGGTGCTGATATTGCTGATATAAATAACGATGGCAATCTGGATATTTTCGTAACAGATATGTTGCCTGCCGACGACAGACGCTTGAAAACCACCAGTGTTTTTGAAAGCTATAATTTGTCGGAAATGAAAAAGGAACGTGGTTTCTGGCATCAGTATATGCGCAATATGCTACACCTGAACAATGGCGATGGCACATTCAGTGAGATAGGTGAGTTTTCAGGCGTACATGCTACCGACTGGAGTTGGGGAGCCTTGATTTTTGATATGGATAACGATGGCCTGAAGGATATTTTCGTAGCCAACGGCATTGCCAAAGACCTGACCGACCAGGATTTTGTAGAATTCCTGGGCGACCGTAATACCATGCAACAGATGCTTGAAGGTAAAAAATTTGATTATAAAGAATTTACCGATAAAATCTCATCTGTTCCGATTCCTAACTATGCCTACAAAAACAACGGCAATCTACAATTTACTAATACAGTTAAATCATGGGGATTGGAAGGACCGGGGTTCTCGAATGGTGCTGCCTATGGAGATTTAGATAATGACGGAGATTTAGACTTAGTCGTAAATAATGTAAATGCTCCGCTTTCAGTTTATAAAAACAAAACCAACGAGGTAAATAAAAACCACTTTCTGCGTATCCACCTGAAAGGCACAGCCAAAAACCTGAATGGTATTGGGGCTACTATCACTGTATATCAGCAGGGCACCAAGAAAGTATTGCAGCAAATGCCAAACAGAGGCTTTCAATCGTCAAGCGACCACCAGATAGTGTTTGGTTTAGGACAGAATAGCAATATTGATTCATTGAAAATTGTATGGCCGGATGATAAGTTGGAAGTATTGAGAAACCCTAAAGCAGATGCAAGCCTGGTTTTAGATTATAAAAATGCCAATCAGGTTTTCAAAACTACACCATCTGTAAAACAATTCTTATTTACTGATATTACCAATGGCACGCTCGATTATAGCCATCAGGAAAGCAATTTTGTTGATTATAATAGAGATGTACTACTGAAACAAAAGTATTCTACCCAGGGTCCGGCTTTGGCAGTTGGTGATGTAAACGGTGATGGCTTAGATGACATTTATTTGGGTGGCGCCACAGGACAAGCCAAGAAACTCTACATTCAACAAAAAAATGGAAAGTTCGCCGAATCGAATCAACCAGATTTTGCTTTTGATGGAACTACAGAAAATACCGATGCATTATTTTTTGATGCCGATAAAGACGGAGATTTAGATTTATTTGTAGTAACAGGTAGCAATGAGTTTGAGGTCAATGCGCCTGAACTACATGATGTGCTGTATATAAATGACGGTAAGGGTAACTTTAAAAGAGACCTGCGCTTCCCTCCTATCAATGAAAACGGTTCATGCGTAACCGCTGCCGATTTTGATAAAGATGGAGATTTAGACCTATTCGTTGGCTCACGCATGATTCCAGGTAAGTACGGCATGAACCCTGCCAGTAATCTATATATCAATGATGGCACGGGAGAATTCAAAAATCTATCAAAACGCTATATGCCACAAATTAATGACCTGGGTATGGTTACTGATGCCGAATGGGTGGATATTGATAAAGATGGTTTCGTTGATTTAGTAGTTACGCAAGATTGGGGCGGTATTGTAGTCTTTAAGAATGACAGAGGTCGTACACTTACTTTGAAAGAAGCCATTAAAGACTCAGAAGGCATGTGGAATTGCCTGAAACCAGCCGATATTGATGGCGATGGAGATATAGATTTTATCTTAGGTAATTTAGGCGAAAACACCAAACTAAAAGCTTCGGTGGAATATCCAGCCTATTTAGACGTAAATGATTTTGATAAAAATGGCACAACCGAGCAGATAATCTCGTGTGTAACAGAAGACGGCAAAACCTATCCGATGGTGCTAAAAGGCGAACTACAAAGAGCCTTGCCTATTATTAAGAAGAAGTTTATTAAGTATACAGATTATGCTAATAAACCCATTGAGGAAATTTTTACAGCAGAGCAGATGAAAGATGGCATACGTAAAAAAATTACCCATACCCAGACTTCGTTTTTAATTAACGATGGCAAAGGTACTTTTGCTCTGAAAGCCCTACCCATGCGAGCACAATTGTCTCCTATCTATGCCATTGAAACAGGCGACTTTAATAATGATGGTATACTGGACATCGTATTAGCCGGAAACTTCTTTGATGTATTGCCGGAATGGGGCCGTTTTGATGCCAATTACGGACTATTGCTACAAGGAAAAGGCAAAGGAGAATTTGAAGCGATTACACCGGACAACTCTGGATTTAAAACCCTGGGACAGGTGCGAAAAATGTACAAAGTAAAAACAATGATACACAACCCTAATACAACTGAAGAAATGCTTGTGCTTGCCAAGAATAATGATAAAGCGCAGGTATTCAGTTTTAAAAAGCAGAAAAAATGAAGTCAGTAGTAATATTTATAAGTATAGTCAGTTTATCGGTTATAGTTTTTAGTGCATGCAAGAAATCCGGGAAAGATGATGGTATAAAGCTTTTCAACAAACTATCACCAACCCAAAGTAAAGTTGATTTTGCCAATAATATCACCGAAACCAAAGATTTCAATATTCTGGATTATCTGTATTTCTACAATGGTGGAGGTGTAGCCGCCGGTGACATTAATAATGATGGCTTAACCGATTTGTTTTTTGTATCGAATCAGGGTAAAAGCAAACTTTATCTAAATAAAGGCAAAACCAAAGATAGTCCTGTGGAGTTTGAAGATATTTCAGAAAAAGCCGGAATCGGTGGTTTTTCAGACTGGAAAACGGGTGTAACGATGGCCGATGTTAACAGCGATGGTTTATTGGATATTTATGTCTGTGCCGTTTCTAATTATAAAGGTTTAGAGGGGTCTAATGAGCTTTACATCAATAATGGAGATTTGACCTTTACAGAAAAAGCCAACGAATATGGCTTAGACTTTACAGGTTTTTCTACCCAGGCCGCTTTCTTTGATTATGATAAAGACGGAGATTTAGACTGTTATCTACTCAATCATGCCGTACACAATACCCGCTCTTACGACCGGGTAAATACTCGCATGCTGAAAGATAACGAAGCCGGAGATTATCTCTACCGTAACGATAATGGCAAGTTTACCGATGTAAGCAAAGAAGCAGGCATCTATCAGGCGGCAATGGGGTATGGATTAGGAATTTCGGTAGCTGATATTGATAACGATGGCTGGTTGGATATCTATGTCAGCAACGATTTCCATGAGGATGATTATTACTATATCAATCAGAAAAACGGCACTTTCAAAGAAGCAATTAAAGAGCATTTCACTCACCTGAGCCGTTTCTCAATGGGTTCTGATGTGGCTGATATTAATAATGATGGTTTTCAGGATATTATGACCTTAGATATGTATCCGGAAGATGAAAAGGTAGAAAAATCATCAGTAGGTGAAGATCCGCTTGATATTTATATCTATAAACTACAGTTTGGTTACTTCAATCAATATAGTCGCAATTGTCTGCAACTGAGCATGAGTGGTAAACGTTTCAGCGATATTGCCCCGATGGCAGGTGTAGCCGCTACCGATTGGAGTTGGAGTCCGTTAATGGCTGATTATGATGGTGATGGTATCAAGGATATTTTTATTACAAATGGTATTCTGAGAAGACCTAATGATTTAGACTATCTGAAATTCATCGCCAGTGATTCACTCCACTATAATCTTCCCACTTCTCACGAGCTCGACCAACAGGCTATTGATAAAATGCCAAGCGGTAAATGGCATAATTATCTGTATAAAGGCACCAAAGAATTACAGTTTCAGGATAAATCTATTGACTGGGGTTTTGAAGAAGAAAATGTCTCTAACGGAAGCGCCTATGCTGATCTGGATAATGATGGAGACTTAGATTTGATTACCAATAATCTGAATGAAGCAGCCGGAATTTACCTGAACCAAAGCAGAGAAATAATAGGCAATAACTACATCAAAATAAAACTAAAGGGCAACGATAAAAACACCTTTGGTATAGGTGCTAAAGTAATCCTGAAAACAAGCGAAGGTGAGCAATTGCAACAATTAATGCCAACCCGTGGCTTTATGAGTTCAGTTGAACCATCTTTGATTTTTGGTATCGGCAAAACACCTAAAGTAGATTCGTTGATAGTGATATGGGAAAACCAGAAAATGGAGGTAATTGTTAATCCTGCTATTAATAAAACACTTAATTTAGACCAGAATAATGCTAAGCTAGATGGTAGTACCTATCAATTCGAAGTATCGCGGACGCCACTATTTGAGAATATTACTAATTCTGAAAATATCCCTTTTGTTCATAAAGAAAACGTCTATTTTGATTTCACCCGTGAATTACTCATTCCATTCAAAGTATCTACCGAAGGGCCAAAAATGGCAATTGGTGATGTAAATGGCGATGGTTTGGAAGACTTCTACGTAGGTGGCGCTAAATATCAGGCAGGAGAATTGTACCTGCAAAAAAGGAATGGCTTTACTAAAAACAAACAAGCCGCTTTTGAAGCTGATTCTTTATTGGAAGATGTAGACGCCGTATTCTTTGATGCAGATGGTGATAAGGACTTGGATCTATACGTAGTAACAGGCGGCAATGATTTTTATGGAAAAATGGTTGAGCAGTTCGACCGATTATATATGAATGATGGCAAGGGCAATTTCGCAAAATCTGCTGATGCATTACCACAGATGTTCGACAATAAATCGTGCGTTCGAGCCTGCGACTTCGATAAAGACGGCGATCTTGATTTATTTGTAGGTGGACGAGTAGTTGGCTATCAATACGGGAAATCGCCTAACTCTTATCTATTAATAAATAATGGCAAAGGGAAGTTCAGCGATGCGACAAAAAATATTGCTCCCGAGCTTCGTCAGACGGGCATGGTTACGGATGCCATTTGGGCTGATATAGATAAAGATGACGACCTTGACCTGACCGTTGTAGGTGACTGGATGCCTATTAAAACTTTTGAGAATAATCAGGGAAAATTCAAACAGATAGATAATCAGTTAGGCAAGTTCACTGGTTTCTGGGGTAGTATTACTGCCGGAGATTTTGATAAAGATGGCGATACTGATTTTGTAGTAGGTAATTTGGGTACCAACACCAAATTCAGAAAGCATGAGGGCGGCCAGTTGAAAATGTTTACCAAGGATTTTGATAAAAATGATGCTGTAGACCATATTCTGGCTTATAGCAGAGGCGATAAATGGTATCCGGTCAATGGTAAAGACGAAATGGGCAAACAGATTCCGAGCATCATTAATAAAAAATATAATGATTACAAAGATTTCTCAGGAAAGACTATTGACCAATTATTTAGTTCAAAAGAATTAGATGGTGCTGAAGAAAAACTTGTTAATACTTTTGAATCTGTTTATATCGAAAATCTGGGTAATAAAACCTTTAAACTGAAACCGCTCCCAAATCTGGCACAAGTGTCAAAAATCATGACCCTTCGTGCAGAAGATGTAGATGGTGATGGTAATTTAGATGTGCTCATCGGTGGCAATTTCTATGGCGCTAATATGTATCAGGCGCGCTACGATGCTTCTTATGGGTTGATTCTTAAAGGCAATGGCAAAGGAGATTTCAAAGCTTTAGTACCAACCGATACAGGCTTTTTGCAAGAGGGTGATGTACGTGATATAAAAGTAATTAATACCCCTAAAGCGCCATTATATTTTGTATTGAGAAATAACGACAAAATGCAGGTATTCAAGAAATTGAAGTAAAACATTAGTCAAAAACTTAGCTATTAAATATTTAATGGGGCTGGCAAGCCAGCCCCATTAAATATTTATCATTGAATCTACGCGAAACCAAATCGTAAGTTTGTCAAAATTCATTGGTTTTTCATCCAACTAAACGCCCATAAAGTTCGTCATACCATTAGAGTAACGTGACTAACTTTATACTCTTCCTATTATTTATTCAAATAAAATGGCCTGCTCAAAACAGACCTTCCCCTGCTTAATCAATTAAGAAATACTTAACCAAACTATGAATGAATAAACAATTCTATCTTTTTTCCATACTGCTATTCTTACTAAGTATCCATACATGCGCTATTGCCCAAAAGAAAACCTTCCTCTTTTCGGGTACTGTAAAAGAAGCGGGAACAAATATACCCCTTGAAAACGCCAGCATCCTTTTTTCGGGTATGACGATCGGTGTTCAGACCGATTCATTGGGTTATTTTGGCTTATATCTGGCACCTAAAACCTACCAGATTACGGTCCGGATGCTAGGCTATAAAATAAAAACGGATAGAATAGTTCTAGACCAGAATGTAAATATTGAAGTAAGCCTGGAAAAAATTGAACGACTACTGGATGAAGTGGTTATCACAGCTGAGAAAGCTGATGCTAATGTCAACCGAACCATTATGGGTGTTGAAAGACTATCAGGCAAAACCCTGAAAAAACTCCCCAATCTGATGGGAGAAGCTGATTTTATCAGAAGTATCATGCTTTTACCAGGCGTTTCAACAGTGGGAGAAGGAGCTTCTGGTTTCAATGTAAGGGGCGGGAATGTAGACCAGAACCTTGTTTTGCTTGATGGCGTCCCGCTATTCAATACCTCTCATCTATTTGGTTTTTTTACGGCTTTCAATGCTGATATGGTACAGGACATAAGTTTGTTTAAGGGTGGTATCCCATCTATGTATGGTGGTCGGGCATCATCTGTTTTGGACGTACGTTTGCGGGAAGGAAACTTTGATAAATGGAGTTTGCAGGGAGGTGTCGGGCCTATTTCCAGTCGGGTATTGGTCGAAGGTCCATTATGGAAAGGCAAAACCTCTATCATTGCAGCAGCAAGAGGCTCTTTGTCTGATTTCTATCTTCGCTATTTTCCGAACGAATCACTCAAACAAAGCAAAGCCAACTTTTATGATTTCAATGTAAAAGTTACTCATAAATTCGGACAAAATCAACGTATCTCTCTATCAGCCTATTCAAGTAATGACGCCTTCAAGTTATCTCAGGATACTATGTATTTCTGGAATACCAGTAATATCAGCTTAAAACATAATGCCTTAATCAAAGGCAAGCTGGCCCATAATTTCACGGCATTTTTAAGCAAATACCAGTATGGTATTGAGGGTTTAAGTGCTCCCTATCTATATAAATGGCAACCCTCTATCTTTCAGAAATCTATCAGAGAAGATTTAAGCTATGAGTTATCTAATAAAAGCAGATTAGACTTTGGTCTGGAGTTCAGCCAATATAAAAACGATGCAGGAAGCCTCTCACCCACCTCTACTGAATCAATCGTCAATACATTTTCCATGTCTGTTGAGCAATCAAGAGAAATAGCTGCTTATGTTGGACATAGTATCGGTTTAGGAAAAGCCATTAGCTTAGATTATGGCTTGCGCTATGCTTACTATCAATTACTCGGTCCGGGTAAATTCTATGGTTATCAGTCAGGGGTACCTCGTGAAATAGAGACTATTAAAGACACACTGAATTATCGAAAAGGTTCTGTTATTCAGTCTTATGGTGGCTTTGAGCCACGTGTCTCTCTGGCCTTTAAATTGGACACTAATTTTTCTATCAAATTGGGATATAACCGCATGCAACAATTCATGCATCTGATTTCTAATACGATGGCCATTTCACCTGCCGATATCTGGAAAAACAGTAATCAACAGATACCTCAACAAATAGCCGACCAATATTCTATAGGCTTTTTCAAGAATTTTTTTGGCCGGGAAAGTAATGTCTACGAAACCTCTTTAGAAGTCTACTATAAAGACCTCAAAAATGTAGTGGATTATATTGACGGCGCTTCTCTTTACCTGAATCCAACCATCGAAACACAGCTTTTGGTAGGCAAAGGCTTTGCTTATGGCTTAGAGTTTTTTCTCAAAAAAGCGCGGGGTAAAAAACTGACGGGTTGGTTTTCTTATACCTACTCCCGAACCTTCCGCCAGATTCCGGCTACCGAAAATCAGATATCTGCCAATTTTGGTCTAAGATTCCCTGCCAACTTTGATTCACCTCACAATTTTAAATTGGTACTCAATAATCGATGGACCAAGCGCACGACATTCAATGTCAACTTTACTTATAATACCGGGCGCCCTATTACGTATCCAAACGGAAGATATAAAATCACTGCTTTCAGTGATGTATATGATTATATGGTAAAAGCAGGGTTAAACCCAAGAACCGGGTATAATATAATCACTTACGTTTATAACGGCACAGTGTATGAACAATTGAATCTTGGTAATATTTATGAATTATTAGATGGGTATTCTACCCCAAGCTTCACACTAAGAAATGCCGAGCGGATTCCTGATTATATGCGTTTAGACCTGGGAATTACCGTTGATGCCAAAGAAAAAAAGAAATGGCAGGGCAGCTGGAATTTCTCTATTTATAATATCCTGGCTCGTCAGAATGCTTATTCTATTTATTTTAAATCAGCAACCGGTTTACGCACACAGGCTAAAACCTACAAGCTCTCGGTTTTAGGCGCTGCTATTCCATCACTTACTTACAATTTCAAATTCTGATGAAAAAGATATATTTATTTTTATTCCTGGTAGGCTGGCTGAGCTCTTGCGAAACTGAACTGAAAGATTTTGAAGTGAGTAACCAATCCAATGCCATTGTGGTGTATGGAGAAGTGAACAATCTTTCGGGCCCATATCACGTACGATTAAATAAGACTACCGCCTATGACCCTTATAATGCCTCAGAATACATGGGTAAACCTGTAACAAATGCACATGTAAGAATTGTAGATGGTTCGGGCAATATATATGACATGTCAGAAGTACAAGATGGTTACTACGAAGCTTCCTCGTTATTTAAAGGAGTTATCGGGCAAAAATATCAACTAAAAATCACAACTAATGACGGCAAAGTCATTGAGTCTGACTTAGTTGAATTAAAAACACCAGCTATACTCAACAAGTTTGATTACGCCTTTGTGAATGCCGAGAAGGCTCTTGACATGAAGTTTAATGTAACGGCAGAGATACGTGACCCAGCTGCAACTGAAGATTATTATTTCATTAAACGTCAGGACTTTATTCAGTTTATTACAACTTGTCCCCCTCCTCCTCCATTGCCCCAGCCTGTTCCTGTTTGTTACAACAAATGTTGGCAAGCCCCTTTTAACAGCCAGCCAATTTTACTCAAAGATTTTTTGGTAAATGGCAAGAATATTCCGATTCCGGTAGGTAGTGTCAACTATAAAGATTATACAGATTGGATTATGCAATTAGATATTTATTCAGTCTCTAAAACTATTTATAATTATTGGCAAAGATTGGAAGACCAAAGAACTATAGGCGGTGGGATATTCGATAAAATACCCGCGCAAATTGTGGGTAATTTAAAATGTACATCAGACGCACGCCAGGAAGTTTTAGGGGCATTTGTAGTTGGAGGATTAACCAAACAACGCCTGGTTATCGACCGTTTTACTAATATCTCAACTGATGCTTATAATAAAATGGTTGCAGATATTGGCATATTCGACTATCGCTATTCAAAACTGAAGCTTTGGGATTGTCAGACCGCCGGATTCGTTGAATATAACATTGGCCGCAATTTACCCCCTTTGCTGCAGTAACAATAAGAGCCTGTCTCAAAAGTTTTTTACGCCAAATATTATCGCAACGGCGCACCGTTTGGAAAAATCCTCACGGCAGCGGCCGGCCGTCCCAACCCCTCTCCTGAAAAAGGCTGCTGTGTACCCACAGGTTTTTGTTTTAAATTTCCCCCGTGCGACGGTCGCTCCTTTTTTCAAGGAGGGGTGTCGATTTTCCTGGCGAAGTCGGGAAATTGATGGGGTGATTAAAGGTCTATAAAGCTCTTTTGAATAGTTTTACAGTCCTTTATAACCACTTCCCCCTAAAATAAACGATGAAAAATCGTTCATTTTAGGGTACTCCTCCTTAAAAAGGAGCGGATGCCGCGCGAGAGAAATTTCGCAACTCCAAGATGTGGGTACACAGTAGCCATTGTTGGGGAGAGGGGCTTAAAGTCTCTCTCTCCTTTTTCAGGAGAGAGAGATTTAGAGGGTGAGGGAAAATTTACGCCAAATAATATTTGGCGCAAAATACCTTTGAGACTGCCTTACTCAAACCATACATCGTTAAAACTCAGGCAGACATTATTTTTTGCCTATGATGCTGCCCCCATTTTTCCATCGCATTTAATACCTCATCTAGTGTTTCACTATAAGGTGTGAGTGCATATTCAACTGTAATTGGCTTAGTATCAAGAACCGTACGGCTTACCAGTCCATTCATTTCCATTTCCTGCAATTCTTTCGACAATATTCTTGGCGAAATATCAGCCTCTCTAGATAATTCACGAAACCGCTTCTTACCACGTCTTAATATTGTGAGCAATACCAGTTTCCATTTGCCGCCCACTACATCTAATGTATCTCTTACGGCCAGCCTTGCTTTTCTGCAAGATTCATCTGTGTGCACCATAGTATCCTTTTTGTAATCGCTATCCTTTTTGTAACAGATAACAAAAGTATAGCATATATTTGAGAAATTTGCATGGTAATTAAACTTTTAAAACAATGCCAAAGAAAATAAGCAAAATCATAGGGTGGGTACTCGCCATTATATTAGGATTATTATTCGCATTCAGTGCGTTTTTAAAGCTCTCCCAAAACGAAACCGCAGTAGCGTAGGCCGCCTCTATGGGTTTTAATGCAAACGTCTATCAGATAATTGGTATTATAGAATTAGTAGCGCTTGTACTATTCCTGATTCCTCGCACGGGTATACTGGGCTCATTATTATTGATTGCCTATATGGGTGGTGCTATTGCTACTCACTTACAACATCAGCAGCCTATTTTTATGGCTGTTGCCGTGCAAGTACTGGTTTGGATAGCCTTCTTATTACGGTATCCGACTGTTGTGCAGCAGGTACTTCCAGTTGCGCATAGATCAGTTAAACAACAATAAAATTCTAAAACAATGAAACAAAGAACCATAGAACATATCAGCACACCTCAGGGCCATCAGGGCTTTTTAGGGGAGGGACATATCGCAAAAGCATTGATTGACGGCAAGGATTTCGTTAATACTGACCCGTTTATTTTATTGATGGACGATGCCTTGAATCTACCAGGTGGTAAACCCGTTGGTGGCCCACACCCACATGCAGGATTTGAAACAGTAACACTTGTATTACAGGGTGACAACAGAGACTGGCACACAGGTAGCCTGGAATTAATGACGGCAGGTAAGGGTATTATCCATACCGAAGAAATAGCTTCTAAAACAAATATGCACATCCTGCAATTATGGTTAGCTCTGCCACCAGAAAAACGATGGATAGAGCCATCGTGGCAACAGATTCTTCTCGAAGATGTACCTACCTTGAAAACCGACCAGACTGAAATCAGAGTTTATAGTGGTAGTAGTAACAGTGTGCACTCCCCACTGCAAAACCATACGCCTTTTACACTGGTAGATTTCCAATTGGGAAAAAATACAGAAACCAGACAGGAAATTCCTGCAGAATACAATGGGTTTATCTATGTATTGGAAGGTGAAGTGTTGATTGGAAAAGACAAAATTACCCAAGGCCAGGTTGCCTGGTTAGACAAAAAAGATGAAACTGGTGAAAGTGAACTCACATTGATAGCAGGCACTCAAGGCGCAAGGTTTGTTTTATATGCAGGGAAGCCACATAAGGCTCCTATTGTCAGTTATGGGCCTTTCATCGCAGATATGAACAGAGATATTATCCGTCTGTATAATGAATATCACGCAGGCCAAATGCCTCATCTGAACGATTTGCCTGAAAGCCGTAAAACGTGGCACCGAAAGGTAGAAACGTTTATTTAAGCGTGTTTATAAGAGGATGTCTAAAAAGTAAAGGGTTGTAAAATATTATTTGGCTAATATTTTTCCGCGCGGCGGCCGCTCCTTTTTCAGGAGAGGGGTTGGGACGGTCGGCCGCTGCCGTGAGGAAAATTCCAAACGGTGCGCCGTTGCGATAATATTTGGTGCAAAATCCTTTTGAGACACCCTCTTGTTTTTAAAACTATCTTTAAATTCTCTCATTTCTTCTTCTCTCTTCATCAGCTTATCTATTATCAGGCCAAACCCGACAAACTATATACAATAGAAATCGAATTCTATTGTTATTTTTACAGGTTTATATTTCTCTGATGACAAAATCGCTGTTTTATTGCTTGCTTCTGTCTGTGTTACTTTCATGCAAGGAAAGTTCACAGGATTATTTATTTGAATCTTTGGACGCCTCTCAAACGGGAATAGACTTCATTAATAAGATTGAAGATACACCCGAAATGAACATTATCAACTACCGTAATTTCTACAACGGTGCAGGGGTAGCCATTGGCGATGTCAACAACGATGGTTTTGCTGATGTCTATCTCACAGCGAATCAGGGCGAGAATAAATTGTATTTGAATAAGGGCAAAAAAGATGGTGGTTCTTTTCAGTTTGAAGATATTACTAAACAAGCAGGCGTTGGTGGCACAAAGGCATGGAGCACGGGTGTAACTTTTGCTGATGTGAATGGCGACGGCTTGCTGGATATTTATGTGTGTAATTCAGGAGAGTTGAGAAATGATACAAGAGGCAATGAACTATTCATCAATCAGGGCGTAGGACGGAATGGTATTCCGTCGTTCAAGGAAATGGCCGTAGAGTACGGAATTTACGATGGAGGATATTCTACGCATGCCGCTTTTTTTGACTATGACCGGGATGGTGACCTGGATATGTATCTCTTGAATAATAGCTTTATACAGGTAAACAAATTGCAATACCAGAATCTCCGTAATCAGAGAGATCCATTTGGTGGGCATAAATTATTCAGAAATGATAATAATAAGTTTACCAATGTAAGCGCGGAAGCAGGTATTTATGGAAGTCTCATTGGCTTTGGTTTGGGTATCACTGTTGGCGATGTGAACAATGATAACTGGTTGGATATTTATATTTCGAACGATTTTTACGAAAGAGATTACCTCTATATCAATCAGAAAAACGGCACTTTTAAAGAGGTAGTAGAGCAATCGATGGGACATATAAGTCTTAATTCAATGGGGGCTGATATTGGTGATATTAATAACGACGGACAACCAGATATTTTCGTTACAGATATGTTGCCAAATGATGATTATCGGCTAAAAACTACCTCAAGTTTTGAAACTTACGAATTGGAGCAAATAAAAGTACAAAGAGATTTCTATCATCAATATACCCGCAATACACTACAACTCAATAATGGAGATAACCATGATGGCGTGCCTATTTTCAGCGAAATAGCCGCACTTTCTGGCATTTATGCTACGGATTGGAGTTGGGGCGCATTGATTTTTGATATGGATAACGATGGTATGAAAGATATTTTCGTAGCCAACGGCATTATTCATGACCTCACCGACCAGGATTTTATCAGTTTTCTGGCAGATAAAAACACTGTTCCTCAGATGCTCGACCAGAATGGCAGGCTCAATATTAATAAAATGGTAGAGAAGATGCCCTCTGCTCCTATTCCCAATTATGCTTTTCTAAATAAGGGGAATCTGAAATTTGAAAATAAAGCTGCTGACTGG
Source organism: uncultured Emticicia sp. (assembly GCA_966212365.1). Taxonomy (GTDB): domain Bacteria; phylum Bacteroidota; class Bacteroidia; order Cytophagales; family Spirosomataceae; genus Emticicia. Next base: position 19,459 of record CBIHRH010000005.1, read on the forward strand.
GGCTTAGGAGAGCCAGGCTTCTCCAATGGCTCTGCCTACGGCGATTTAGATAATGATGGTGACCTTGATCTGATTGTGAATAACAATAATATGCCTCTCTCAATCTATCGAAATAATGCTACTGAAAAACTGAAAAAGCATTTTTTAAGAGTTAATTTGAAAGGAGCCGATAAAAATGCTTTTGGTATTGGCGCAAAAGTATATATATATCAGCAAGGTAAAAAGCAGTTTTTACAATCCATGCCGAATCATGGGTTTCAGTCTTCAAGCGATCATATATTAGTTTTTGGTTTAGACAAAAATCCATCTATTGATTCTGTAACAGTTATCTGGCAGAATGATAAAAAACAAACCATCAAAAACCCAAAAGCCGATACAGACTTGGTATTGGAACAAAAGAATGCCAACCAAACTTATATCAATAAACCTTCTGTTACCAACAGACACTTTACAGATATAAGCGCTCAATCAGGCTTAAATTTTACTCATGTAGAAAATGGGTTTGTTGATTATAACAGAGATGCTACACTTAAGCAAATGTTTTCGAGAGAAGGGCCTGCTTTGGCCGTAGGTGATGTAAATGGCGATGGGTTGGATGATGTATATCTGGGAGCTGCCTTAAACTCTGTCGGACAATTGTTTTTGCAAAATGGTGCCGGAAGTTTCCAACCATCTAAACAAAATATTTTCAGTATGAACCCACATGCTGATGAAGTAGCCGCTACTTTCTTTGATGCTGATGGAGATAAAGATTTAGATTTATATATTGCTACAGGTGGAAATGAATTTCCAAAAGATAATCCTGCACTCATAGACTATCTATATATCAACGATGGTAAGGGTAATTTCTCTATAGGTAAATTACCTCCGCTTTATGAAAATACTTCCTGCGTAGTAGCCAAAGATTTTGATAAAGACGGCGACCAGGACCTTTTTGTTGGCTCACGTATGATAAGTGCCGAATATGGTAGAAGCCCTAAGAGTTATATTCTGAGAAACGATGGCAAGGGCAAATTCACTGCCGAAAGTTTAGGTGAACTGGGCATGATAACCGACGCCAAATGGACTGACATTGATAAAGATGGCTGGCAGGATTTAGTGTTTGCAGGTGACTGGATGCCTGTAACTATTCTCAAAAATCAGAAAGGGAAAATCTCTAAGCCAATGCCTGTACCAGACTCATCAGGTTGGTGGAATACCATTAAAGTCGCTGATATTGATAATGATGATGATGATGATTTGATTGTCGGGAATTTGGGGCTTAACTCTAAACTAACCGCCTCAAAAGACCAACCAGCCATGATTTGTGTGAATGACTTTGATAAAAACGGATTAGTAGAGCAGTTGATTTGTGTCTATAACAATGGCAAATTAGTACCTCTCATGCAAAAGCCAGACTTGCAAAAGGTTATTCCATCTATTAAAGAGCGTTTTGTCTACCATAAAGATTATGCCAATAAATCGGTTGATGAAATATTCACCAGTGCTCAGAAAGAGGGAATGATAGAGAAATCAGTAGTTAATCCGCAAACCTCATTCTTTATTAATGATGGCAAAGGTAATTTTAGTATAGTACCTCTACCGATTGAAGTACAATTCTCTCCGGTGTACGGCATAGAAACTTGCGATTACGACCACGATAATCAACTGGATATTATCCTGACCGGGAACTTCTTTGATGTATTACCAGAAATCGGGCGATATGATAGTAATCATGGCATAGTTCTGCGTGGGAAAGGACATGGAAAATTTGACGTGCTTAAACCACAGGATACAGGTTTTTTCAGTACCGGACAGGTGCGTCGGATGAAATTCCTAAAGGGAGCTAAGAAAAATATGCTAATTTTGGCAAAAAATAACGATAAGGTTCAAGTAATCGGATTTTGAGGCATACCTCAGCTCCCCTGAAATTAACACATGAGCGTAGTAAAAAAATTAGCGAGCGATACCGCCTTCTATGGTATCAGTAGCATTGTTGGTAGATTTCTGAATTGGCTTTTAGTAGCAGTACATACCCGTGTTTTTCATCAACAACGCTTACTCGCCGATAATAATCAGTTATATATTTATGTCATTCTGCTGAACATCATCTATACCTATGGTATGGAAACGGCCTTTTTCCGCTATGCCAGCAAAAAAGAAAACCGGCAAGAATATTATAATTTGATTCTCTCTTACATCATTCTTACCAGTGTCATTTTCTCAGGTATTATCTATTTTGCCGCAACTCCTATCATCAATGCAATGGGATTCCCAGGCAAAGAAAGACTTATCGTATGGTTTTCTATTATTCTGGCAACAGATGCTGTGGCAGCGATCGCCTTTGTTAAATTGAGAGCAGAGAACAGGGCTAAAAAATTTGTAGCCATCCGTCTGGCTAATATCTTTATCAATATCGGCTTGAACATCTTTTACCTGATGTTTTGCAAATATATCTATGATGGTGTTTTCCTGCTTGACTGGAAGCCTTTTGCAGATTTCTTTTACAATCCTGCAATTGGGCCTGATTATATCGTATGGGCGAATTTCATTGCCAGCCTGGTTACACTTCTGTTACTGTGGAGAGAATTTATTGATTTCAAATTTGCCTTCGATTTCAAGAAATTTAAACCTGTTTTAACCTATGCTTATCCCCTTTTGATTATGGGTTTAGCAGGGGCTGTTAATCAGGTAGCTGACCGGATTATGTTTCGGGAGATTTTACCGGAAGGTTTCTACAGAGGTTTAAGTACTGATGATGCCTTTAGTATCTATGCCAATGTTTATAAGCTCTCTATCTTTATGCTGTTGGTAGTACAAGCCTATCGGTATGCAGCCGACCCTTTTTTCTTTTCCAAGGCAGAAGATAAAAACTCACCATCTATGATAGCACTCGCTACCAAATGGTTTACCATTGCCTGTGTGCTGATATGGGTAGGTGTGAGTCTGAATATAGATTTAATTAGTCTGATACTTGGAAAAAGTTACCGTGTTGGCCTTGAAGTAGTGCCTATTCTACTATTAGCCAATTTATTTATTGGTGTTTATCAAAATATGTCTATCTGGTTTAAGTTGAGCGACAGAACCCATTTCGGTACTATACTGACTTTTACCGGAATGTTTATTACAGTTATTTTAAACATGATTCTCATTCCCCAAATGGGTTATGTAGGCTGTGCGCTTACCTTTGCTATCTCATCTTTTGTGATGATGGTGCTATGCTATTGGTTTGGACAGAAATATTACCCAATTCCTTACGAAATAAGTAGTATTGTTATTTATCTGATTGGGGCAGGTATTCTGATTTTTGCCTCCTGGCAAATCAAAATAGAGAATCCTTATTATGCTATTCCTTTTCATCTGGTGCTAAGCCTTTTGTTTTTGCTGATTATCGTCTTTATAGAGCGCAAAAGTTTGGGGTTAGGTAAATTTTTCCGGGTTTGATATATCCCGCGTGGCATGCTTATACTCGTCCGAATAAGAGCGTGGCACGCATCGAGCTCTCTCCAACCTTGCTACAGCTTAATCTGGATACAGTAAAATACTTTTTCTTCTGAAAATAAAAGCCTAAATTCGTCTATAATTTCTGAAACTCATGAGTATAACTGATTTACGACAGGCCCCCAATTTAAGAGAAATGCTCGATGAATTAGAACAAATGTGGGCTGATGAGCAAAAACGTCGGCATGAGTTTTGGGCAACTGTTGATGAAAACATAAAAGCAGAATTTATCTTGGGCGAAATCATTTATCACTCGCCGGTATATGGCCGTCATTGGAAGGCCTCTACAAGAATTACCCGTCATCTGATACCTTTTGTTTATGATCATGATTTAGGAGAGGTCGCTTATGAAAAGGTAATGGTTCGGCTCACGCGAAATGATTATGAGCCTGATATTTGCTTTTGGCTAAAAGAAAAAGCCATAGATTTTGAGAAAAAACAATCTGCCTTTCCGCCACCTGATTTTGTAGTAGAGATTCTATCCGATTCTACTAAGGAACGAGACTATGGTATTAAAATGGAAGATTATGCATTACATGACGTAAAAGAATATTGGATAGTAGATACTGATAACCAAACCATTGAACAATATCTATTGAAAGAGAAAAAATTTGAATTATCTCAAAAACTAAAAGACGGAGTACTAGAATCTGATGCGATAAAGGGTTTTCAGATAAGTGTGAAAGAAGTTTTTGAGTAATATACTCAACCCTGTCATGCTTTTACTTACCTGAAAAAGAACGTAGCAAGGTTAATAGTGAGAACACATGAAAACAATAAGCATAATCGGTTGTGGATGGCTGGGTTTACCACTGGGAAAATATCTTTCTGAAAAAAACTATTTAGTAAAGGGTAGTACCACACACACTGAGAAATTAGAGACCCTGGAAGAAAATGGCATTGAGCCTTACCTGCTAAAACTTAATCCACAATTAGAATGTGGAAATGTGGACAACTTTCTTGATAGTGACGTTCTAATCATCAATATTCCTCCAAAAATAAGCATACAGAAGACTGACGCACATGTTGAACAGATGACTAATTTGCTAAATGCTGTGGAAAACTCTTCAATCAGGAAGATTATTTATATTAGTTCTACCTCTGTTTATCCGGAATTGAATCGTGAAGTAGTAGAAGATGATGTTTTAACACCTGAAGTATCAGCTAGCCCAACAATAGTAAAAGCTGAAAACCTGCTCAAAGGCTTTTCTGCTGAAGTGACTATCCTGCGTTCGGCGGGGTTGATGGGTTATGACCGTATTCCGGCTAAATACTTCTCTGGTTGGAAAGGCCTGACTACCGGAGATATTCCGGTAAATTATATTCACAGAGATGATGTAATCAGAATTATTGAAACCGTTATTGAGAAAGATATATGGGGTAATACGTTCAATATTGTTTCACCTATACACCCCATTAGAAAAGAAATTTATGTCCGAAACTGCGAGGAATTAGGCTTTGAAATGCCTGAATTTGTAGAAGCTCCTGCACCCCACCCTTATAAGATTATCAGCGGAGAGAAATGGTTAGAAAAATCAGAATATCATTTTCTTTTCAGGAATCCATTAGATTATTTTTATCAGTTGCCTGAATAGAAAAGGTATATCAATAAGTTACCCCATTATTCTTTAAGATATTCCGGGCATTGGCATTCCCCTTTTTAGCCGATTTGATATACCACTGCTTGGCAGTTTCAATATCATTCCGGTTAGCATAGTTGATACCGATATTATATTCAAAATCACCGGTTGAATCTCTTACTGTTGCTCTTCGCCAATATTCTACGGCATTATCATCCTGTTTTAAATCTACATAAGTTACACCGAGGTTTTTATAAGCAGGCCCGTATTGAGGCGCTTTCTCAATTAAATCCTTTAATTCCTTAATTTCCTGTTCATAATTCCCCTGTTTTCTATAAGAATAGGCATGATTCAGATAAGCATCCCAATAATCGGGTTTGATAGACATTGATTTTTTAAATGCCTGTCTGCCCGCATCATATTCTTCACTACCTATCAGCGATAAGCCATAAGATGTCCAGTACTCAGCATTATCCGGTTCGTTTTCAAGTGTAATTTTATAATAATGATTGGCATTCTTGTAGTCACCCATCCGGTAATAAACCGTGGCAAAAAGCCAGTTGGTACGGTTGGTTTTAGGTAAGTACTGATCTGCTTTCTGGAAATACTTTAAAGCGGTAGCATTATCCCCCTCATCTAAAAACATTGAGCCAATAGTACGGCACACATCGGCATTCTTAAAACCGCCATCATCTGCTCGTTTCAGATACGACTTAGCTGTCGGGAAATCTTTATTATTCAAATAATACCATCCTATATTACTCAATATCATGGCATCATTCGGGAAAGCCTTGTCAGCATCCGTAAAAAGTACTAATTCATTTTTCCACTTGCCCGTTTGCACAAAGGTCATTCCGCAAAGTACTAGTGCCACAATGAAGAAACCTGCCAGAATACCTTTCGATGCAGCATAGACCTTATTTACTAATAACCCAATCAGAAACAATGGCCCGATAGATGACAAATAATAATATCGGTCGGCCACCAGGGCACTGCCTACAGGCAGTATCTGCAAAACAGTAGAAATAGCAATCAGAAAAAAAGCCCCTGCCCACCAGATTCGTTTATCTTTTCTTCCGAACCATATAATAGCTCCAATTAATATCAAGGCCCCTAAAAGAGCCAATGAGTAAATAGCTGGGATACTTCCAGTAACTTTATTCGGATAGGGATAAAACGGATAAAGATTATAAGGCAGAATGGTTTTTACCCAATAAAAGCAAAAAGCGTAGGCTGTTAATAAAATCCGCTCGCCTGCACTATAGGCGCTCCCAATTACACTTGAGGCATCAGCACCTGCATCTTTTTGTGCGTGTGTAGCCAGATACGCAAATATAAGTGTGATAACAAAATAGAGAATCTTATTAATCAGCATCTTAAAGCCGAGAGGCTTTTTCAGAAAGCAATAGTCTGTAATAATCAGTATAGCAGGTAACACTACCGCCATACCTTTTGATAAGCAGGAGGCAATAAATAAGAGAATTGACACCCCGTAAAAGACTCTATTATTTGTTTCATCAAAACGGATATAATACCATAGGGAAAGCAATAAGAAGAAAGTATACAATACATCTTTACGTTCTGCTGCCCATGCCACCGACTCAACGTGTAACGGGTGAATGGCAAACAAGACAGCCGTAACAAAAGACACCAGAAAATTTGCATTCAGCCTTTGGATAATCTTAAACACCAGCCAGCTATTCAAGACGTGCAGAATCAGGTTATCCAGATGATATAGCCACGTCTTTTCTCCAACCAAAGCATATTCAATCGCCAAGCTCAATACCGTAAACGGATGATAGTTTCCAACTACATATTCAATAAAAATTGCTTTTATATCGAAGTTTTTAACAATATCGTTGATAGTGATATAGGGTTTATCGTCCCATACAAAACTATTCTGCCAAATGGGAATATAGCTGACAAATACTAAAACACTTAGAATAGCAGGAATCCATTTTTCATTAATCGAAAAATTTTTGCCTGGGGCATGTGTTTCTATCACTTTAGAGGCTGTAGATGTTTGCACTGCCTGTTTTTTAAAGCCTTGTTTAGGTTGAGACT